>JBFFSW010000208.1:0-3688 GCA_041572195.1 Thiohalomonadaceae bacterium
CACGGGTGCGCCCTGCCGCCCCATACCCAGGCGGCCAGCATCACGGCATGGAACGATGAGACGCATGTGGAGAAGAACCGCGAACTCTACCAGCAGAAGTTCGAGGCGGTGCTGGAGATCCTGCAGCCGGTAATGAAGGTGGAGCGACCCGATGCCGGTTTCTACCTGTGGGCCGAGACTGCCCCACTGAGCGATACCGATTTTGCCCAGCAACTTTTCGCCCGGCAGCACATTACGGTGCTGCCCGGCAGCTATCTTTCACGCGAGGCCCACGGGGTGAACCCCGGTAGCGGCCGCGTACGCATGGCCCTGGTGGCCGAATTGGATGAATGTATCGAGGCGGCACAGCGCATCCGCGACTTCGTCACCTCGCTTTAAAGTATTTAAGAACTGAACCCAGGAGAACTACCGTGGACGATATCAAGAACGTTATTGAACAGGCCTTTGAGAACCGCGCCGAAATCACCCCGCGCAGTGTCGATACCCATGTGAAAGAGGCTGTCGACGAGGCGATTCGCCTGCTCGACTCCGGTGAGGCGCGCGTCGCCGAGCAGCGTGGCGTCGGCGACTGGGTAGTCAACGAGTGGCTGAAGAAGGCGGTACTGCTCTCCTTCCGCATCAACGATAACGAGGTCATGCGCGGCGGCTTCACCAACTACTACGACAAGGTCGACTCCAAGTACGCCGACATGAGCTCACGCGAGATGCGCGAGGCCGGTGTTCGCGTGGTACCGCCCGCCTCGGCGCGCAAGGGCTCCTACATCGCCCCCGGCGTGGTGCTGATGCCCTCCTACACCAACATCGGCGCATATGTGGACTCCGGCACCATGGTCGACACCTGGGCCACCGTCGGTTCCTGTGCGCAGATCGGCAAGAACGTCCACCTCTCAGGCGGTGTCGGTATCGGTGGCGTGCTGGAGCCGCTGCAGGCCGCCCCCACCATCATCGAGGACAACTGCTTCATCGGCGCCCGCTCCGAGGTGGTCGAGGGGGTCATCGTCGAGGAGGGCTCGGTCATCTCCATGGGCGTCTACATCGGCCAGTCCACCAAGATCTACGACCGCGAGACCGGCGAGGTCCACTACGGCCGCGTGCCCGCCGGTTCGGTGGTGGTCTCCGGCAACCTGCCGAGCAAGGATGGCTCCTACAGCCTCTACTGCGCGGTGATCGTCAAGAAGGTGGACGAGCGCACCCGCTCCAAGGTGGGCATCAACGAGCTGCTGCGCGACATCTGATCGGCGGCGCTCCGACACGGGCGGGAGGCAGGTCCTCCCGCTTCGTCGTTCAGGGGTGGATAACAGCGAGTAAGGGCAATGACGGTCATCTACGGCATCAAGACATGCGACACGGTGCGCAAGGCGCGCAAGTGGCTGGAGTCCAACGGTATCGAGCATCGCTATCATGACCTGCGCGAAGAGGGGCTGGACCAGGCCGAGCTGCGCCGCTGGGTCGCGGAGCTGGGCTGGGAGACACTGCTGAACAGGCGCTCCACCACCTGGAAGCAGCTGAGCGAGGCCGACAGGGCGGAGCTGGACGAGGCCAATGCCGTGGCCCTGATGCTGGCCCACCCCACCCTGATCAAGCGCCCGGTGCTGGCCCGCGAGGGTCACTACCGGGTGGGTTTCAAGGAGGCCGAATACCGGGCACTGTTCGCCTGAGTGGAGGCTGATTTCATTTAATGGGAAGTCGAGATCAATGAGCAAGAACGTCGAAGAGATGAGCGCCCAGGAGCTGTTCGCCCTGGCCGAGCGTAAGCGTCACGAGGAGCAGGAGGCGCAGAAGGCCGAGATGGCCGAGCGTATCGAGGCGCTGAAGGAGAAGCGTAAGGAGCTCAAGGCCGAGCACAAGAAGGCCCTGACCGCGCTGGAAAGCGAGTTCACCAGGGCGATGGCCGACATCGACAAGGAGCTCGAGGTGCTGGGCGCCAAGCCGCGCAGCGGCAACGGCAGCTTCACCGGTGGACGCAAGGGCAGCACCTCCAACAAGATCCTCGCCATCATCGGCGCGGCGGGCAAGATCAAGTCCACCGATATCCGCGACAAGCTGGAGGCCGAGGGCATCGACACCAAGAACCTCAACCAGCAGCTGGCCTACCTCAAGCGCAACGGCAAGGTGAGTAATCCCGGTCGCGGCGTCTACGCCATCGTCAAATAAGGCCTCACACCCCGCGAAAAAGACCGGCCTTGCGCCGGTCTTTTTCGTTGTGCTCCAGCTCTGTCATGCTTATAGTTATCTTAAGATTGGCTTAAGAGCATAAGCAAGGATGCCGATGAGGTCCCTTGCATGCGATTGACCCCCTCTCAGAGCACCATCATCAGCGGCTTCAGCGTCGCCCTGCTGGCACTGTTGTTCGCCGGGCTTAGCGGCCTCTACCAGCTCTCGCAGATCAACCGCCAGCAACAGCTGATCAGCGATGAATACCTGCATAAGCACCATCTGGTCACCGTGATGCTCTCCGCCTCGCGCGAGCGGGCCATCAACCTCACCCTGATGAGCAATCTCGACGACCCCTTCGAACGCGACGACCAGTTCATGGCCTATCACACCAACGGCGCGCGCTTCGCCAGCGCCCGCGAGGAGCTACTCGCCCTCCCCCTGGAGCCAGAGGAGCGGGAGCTGCTGCGCCGACAGGGCGAGGTGGTGGCCGAGGGGCTGGGCTCGCAGCTGCGCAGCATCGAACTGATCGGCGAGGCGCGCATGAGCGAGGCGCGTGAGCTGCTGGTGGTCGAGGCCATCCCCACCCAGCAGCGGGTCTTCGCCCTGCTGCAACGCCTCGCCGACACCCAGCGTGAGCTCTATCAGCGTCACAGCGAGAGCGTGGCCGTCGAGCAGTGGCGACGTTACCTGATCATCTTCGGCCTGCTCGGGGCGGTGGCCTTCATCGTCGCCCTGCTGGCCCTCTCTCGGGTGCTGCGCGGTATTGACCGCACTGAGCGTGAACTGTTCGAGGCCAACGAACGCTTCAATCTGGCGATGCGTGGCGCCAACGACGGCCTCTGGGACTGGGACATCCGCAGCGACAGCGTCTACTACTCACCGCGCTGGAAGAGCATGCTGGGCTTCGGCGAGCACGAACTGGACGACACCCCGGAGACCTGGGAGTACCTGATCCACCCGGACGACCGCCCCCGCGCCGAGGCCGACATACAGGCCCACCTGGAGGGGCGCACCCCCCACTACGAAAACCTCCAGCGCATGCTGCACAAGGATGGTGAATACCGCTGGCACCTGGAGCGCGGTATCGCCGTACGCGACGAGCAGGGGCGCCCCTATCGCATGGTTGGCACCAACTCCGACATCACCGCGCGCAAGAGCGCCGAGGACGCCCTGTTCGAGGAGAAGGAGCGTGCCCAGGTCACCCTCCACTCCATCGGCGATGCGGTCATCACCACCGATCACGAGGGGCGCATCACCTACCTCAACCCCACCGCCGAGCGGCTCTGCGGCTGGCACATGGAGGAGGCCCGCCAACGGCCGCTGGAGACCATCTGCGAACTGGTAGACGACGAGAAACACCAGCCGCTGGAGAACCCCCTGCGCGACTGTCTGGACAAGGGCCGGATGGCCAAGCTCAGCTGCGACACCGAGCTGCGTAACCGCGACGGCGAATTCAAGGCGATCACCGCCTCGGCCGCCCCC
This sequence comes from Thiohalomonadaceae bacterium, assembly GCA_041572195.1. Lineage (GTDB taxonomy): Bacteria > Pseudomonadota > Gammaproteobacteria > Thiohalomonadales > Thiohalomonadaceae > JBFFSW01. The sequence continues at coordinate 3,640 of JBFFSW010000208.1, forward strand.
ATCCGCAGCCGCGGAGGTGCGGTGCTGGGGGCGATCATGGTGCTGCGCG
>JBFFSW010000209.1:0-3686 GCA_041572195.1 Thiohalomonadaceae bacterium
AGCTCGGCCAGCAGCGCCTGGGCGATGGGGTTGCTGGGCACCTTCATGCCGATGCTCTTGCGCTTGGGGTGTTGCAGGCGCCGCGGCACCTCGCGGGTGGCGGGGAAGATGAAGGTGTAGGGGCCGGGGGTGTAGGCCTTGAGCAGGCGATAGCCGCTGTTATCCACCTTGGCGTAGATGCCCAGCTCGGAGAGGTCGCGGCAGACCAGGGTGAAGTTGTGGCTGTCATCCAGGCGGCGGATGGCGCGGATGCGATCCAGCGCCTTCTTCTCCCCCAGGCGGCAGCCGAGGGCGTAGCCGGAGTCGGTGGGATAGACGATCACCGCGCCGGAGCGCAGCAGCTCCGCCGCCTGCTTGATCAGCCGGGCCTGCGGGTTGTCCGGATGGATCTGAAAGAACTGGCTCATGCCGCCACCCCCAGCGCCCAGTCGCCCCAGATGGGCTCGCACCCCTCGGGCAGCGGCGGCAGGCGGCCCAGCTCCACCCAGGGGTTGGCCGGGTCGTGGAAGTCGGAACCGGCCGAGGCCTTGAGCTGGAACTGTTTGGCGAATTTGGCGCTGTCGCGGGTCTGGTCGGGGGTGTGACTGCCGGAGACCACCTCCAACCCCTCCCCGCCCAGCTCGACGAACTCGCCGAGCAGGCGGCGGCGCTTGGTGGCGCTGAGCTCGTAGCGGGCCGGGTGGGCGATTACCGCCTGCCCCCCGGCGGCGCGGATCCAGCCCATCGCCTCCTCCAGCGGCGCCCACTGGCCCGGCACGTAGCCGGGCTTGTTGCGCCGCAGGTAGTGCTTGAACACCTGGCGAACGTCGGGTGCGTAGCCGTTGTCGGCCAGGAACTGGGCGAAGTGGGTTCGCGAGACGATGCGCCCCCTGGCCCGCTCGCGCGCGCCCTCGAAGGCCCCCTCGATGCGGCGCTTGGCCAGACGGCGGCCCATCTCTTCGGCCCGCCAGTCGCGGAATTCACGCAGGCCCGCCAGCCCGGCCTGCAGCTCGGCGTTGTCGGGGTCGATATTGAGGGCCACCACGTGGATGGTCTGGCGCTCCCAGCTGACCGAGATCTCCACCCCCGCCACCAGCCGCATGCCCAGCGCCGTGGCGCGGGCGGCGGCCTCGGCGATACCGGCGGTCTCGTCGTGGTCGGTCAGCGCCAGCACCTCCACCCCGGCGGCATGGGCACGCTCGACCAGGGCGGCGGGCGCGAGGCTGCCGTCGGAGGCCAGCGAGTGGCTGTGCAGGTCGTAGCGACTGGGTGTTCGGTCCATCCGCTTATTGTATCCGATTGTCCCCCACGCCGTCGCTGTCAAAGCGCCCTGGATGTGGTAGATTCCATGGCTTGTCGAAACCCGGTAGACCGATGAAATTCCTTTACGACTTCTTTCCCATCCTGCTCTTCTTTATCGCCTACAAGCTTTATGGGATCTACGCCGCCACGGTGGTGGCCATCGTCGCCTCGCTGGTGCAGGTGGGGCTGTTCTGGTTCAAGCACCGCCGCTTCGAGAATATGCACCTCATCACCATGGCGCTGATCCTGGTGCTCGGCGGCCTTACCCTCTGGCTACAGGACGAGACCTTCATCAAGTGGAAGCCGACCATCGTCAACTGGGCCTTCGCCGCCGCCTTCCTCGGCAGCCAGTTCATCGGCGAGAAGACCCTGGTGGAGCGGATGATGGGCTCGGCCATCGAGCTGCCGAGTGAGATCTGGCAGCGCCTGAACATCGCCTGGGTGCTCTTCTTCAGCGGCCTAGGCCTGGCCAATCTCTACGTAATGTACAACTTCGACACCGACACCTGGGTCAACTTTAAGCTCTTCGGCATGATGGGGCTGACCATCACCTTCGTCGTCGCCCAGGCCTTCTATCTGGCCCGCTTCATGCCCGAGGAGAACGACGAGGACAAGGGGGAACAAGCCTGATGTATTACGCCATTCTCGGCCGCGACGTGGCCAACAGCCTGGAGCGCCGCCTGGCCGCGCGCCCGGCCCACCTGGAGCGTTTGAACAAGCTGAAGGACGAGGGGCGCCTGCTGCTGGCCGGTCCCCACCCCGCCATCGACGCCGAGGACCCGGGTCCCGCCGGTTTCAGCGGCAGCCTGGTAGTGGCCGAGTTCGACTCCATCGACGATGCCCGCGCCTGGGCCGAGGCCGACCCCTACGTGGAGGCCGGGGTCTACGCCGAGGTGGGGGTGCTGCCCTTCAAGAAGGTGCTGCCATGAGCGAGGCAAGAGTTGCGATGATCCGCGAGCGGTTGGAACAAAACTTCCAGCCCAGCACTCTCAACATCGTCGATGAGAGCCACCTGCACGCCGGCCACGCCTCGGTCGGTGGCGCCGGTCACTTCGCCGTCGAACTAGTGAGCGAGGCCTTCAGCGGCAAGAACACCGTCCAGCGCCACCGCATGGTCTACGAGGCCATGGGTGAGCTGATGAACACCGAGATCCACGCCCTGAGCATCAAGGCGCTGGCGCCCGACGAACAGTAAATAACCATAAGACAAAGGAACGGAAGGATGATCAAACCCAATATGCCCAAGCTGGCCTCCGTGCTGCTGATGGGTTCGCTACTCACCCTCAGCGCCTGCGGTGAACAGGATAAGGCGGCCCCCGCCGCCCAGGCCGATGACACCCCGGTGGTCGCCACCGTCAACGGCCAGGCGATCCACCAGTCCACCCTCGCCGGTTACGCCGAAGGCAACCAGCTCAACATCGACGACAGCGATCAGCGTCGCGAGATGATCGACGAGCTGGTGATGCGCGAGCTGGTGATGCAGGACGCCATCGCCAAGGGGCTGGATAGCGACCCGGCGATCCTCGACGAGGTGCGTCGCACCCGCGAGAAGCTGATCCTCAACGCCGTGCTGGAGGGGGTGATCAAGGCCGCGCCGATCAATGACGAGTCCCTGCAGGCGGAGTACGACAAGCAGGTGCAGCAGTTCCAGGGCACCGAGCTGAAGGCGCGCCACATTCTGGTCGAGGACGAGGAGAAGGCCAAGAGCCTGATCACCGAACTGGACGGCGGCGCCGATTTCGCCGAGCTGGCCAAGCAGCACTCCACCGGCCCCAGCGGCCCCAACGGCGGCGACCTGGGCTGGTTCACCGCCGAGACTATGGTGCCTCCCTTCGCCGCCGCCGCTCAGGCCATGGAGAAGGGCAGCTACTCCAAGGAGCCGGTGCAGACCCGCTTCGGCTGGCACGTGATCCTGCTGGAAGACAGCCGCCCCCTCACCCCGCCCCCGCTGGAAGAGGTGAAGATGAACCTGATCCAGCGCCTGCAGCAGAAGTACATCAAGGAGTACCTGGATGGTCTCAAGTCAGGGGCCGAAATCGTCATTAAGTGACGCTTGAATCCGGACGACAAAAAAGGCCGCGAAAGCGGCCTTTTTTTATTTCAACTCCAACAACATCCGCCTCAACTGTGCACGCCAGTGAACCGGCTGGATATCCAGATCAGCCCAGGACTTGGACTTGTCGAGCACGGCGCACGAAGGCCGCCGCGCCGGGGTCGGATAGGTGCTGGCGGGAATGGGCTTGATGGCGACCTCGCCGTTCAGTAAACCCATGGCCGTCGCCTCCTCGTAGATGGCCACGGCGAAGTCGTACCAGGAGGCGACACCGGCGTCGGTCCAGTGATAGATGCCGCTCAACTCCGGCTTCTCCGCCGCCGTCCAGATCACCTCGGCCAGGCCGCGCGCC
>JBFFSW010000210.1:0-3673 GCA_041572195.1 Thiohalomonadaceae bacterium
ATCGCCCGCATGGCCCTGGTGCCGCGCTGCCTGGAGGCGCGCGGCCTGGACGTGAACCCAGGCATCAAGGCCAGGCTGCTGGAGAACGGCGATGAGCAGGGGGCGGCGCTGCTGGATATCATCCTACGCGATGAGATCGGCCACGTCGCCATCGGCAACCGCTGGTTCCACTACCTGTGCGAACGCCACGGCATCGATGCCGAACCGCGCTACCGCGAACTGGTCGAACACTACGTGAGGGGGCCGCTGCGCCCACCGTTTCACATCGAGGCACGCCGCGAGGCAGGCTTCAGCGAGGCCGAACTGGCCTATCTGGAAGGGGTTGGATGAAAATTTTTGCAGGACTGTTTCTTCTTGTGGTGCTGCCCGCCCAGGCGGCGGAGATGCTGCTCTACCAACTGATTGAACCGGGCGTCGGCGCCAGCCCCTCGCGCATCATCGTCACCGATAAGTTCGTGCGCATGGACGACAACATCGATGGCGGCGATTTCGCCCTCTTCGATCGCAAGGCCCGCACCCTCTACAGCGTGGTGCACGAAGACCGCAGCATCTTCACCATCCCCGCCCGCGACGATGACGGCATTCAGCCGCCGCTGAAGCTGCAGCGCGGCGAGGCGCTGATCCCCGCCGATCTGCCCGCCATCGCCGGACGCACGCCAAAACATCACCGCCTCAGCGTCAACGGCGCCGTCTGCCATAACGTCATCGCCATTGATGGAGTGATGGAGGAGAGCGTTAAGGCGTTACGCGAGATGCAGGCTGTACTCGCCGGTGAGCAGCGCAAGGCCCTGCCGCATACTCCCGCCGACATGCAGGACCCCTGCGGCATGGCCCTGCACGCCTTCCACCCCGACTGGGCGCTCTCCTTCGGCCTGCCGGTGCAGGAGTGGGGTGTTGATGGACGGGGGCGGCAGTTGATGGATTTTCGTGGGGATTTTGCGGTTAAGCCGGAGCTGTTTGAACTGCCTGAGGGGTATGGGCGGTATTCTAGTGGGGAATAGCTAAATTCTGCATTTGGAGGGACTCAATGATCTGGCTAGTGGATATATATCAGAAAGGAATTTTGGTGCTAGCTTCGGGCTTCGTTGTTTACTGTCTTGTAGCGCACTTGATGAGTGGTGCTGGAGGTAAGCATAGTATCTACTCGAAAGCATCTTCGGTGATGTTTCTTTGGTACATCGTGTATAGCTTTATTTATTATGATGCGATCAGCGAGGCTGCTTCCTGGTATGTTGCGTTTATGATAGTTCCGCTTGTTATTGTCGGTGTGACTGCTGGTGTTCTTATAAGGGAAAAGTGTGACAGGTAATAGTGAATTTGCGGCGCTAGTTCGTAGGGTGCAATAACCAACAGGCATTGCGCCGAATGATTAAGGGTAGGTCACCAACCCACACTCCCCCCCAACACACTCCACCACCTCACCACTCTCCCCCCAATCCCCCACCACGAACCTCTCACCCTCCTCGGTTACATGAACACCGGGTCGGTGGGTGTGGCCGTGAATCAGGCGGTTTACACCGGCTTCACGCATGGCCTGCGCCACCGTCTCGGCGTTAACGTCCATGATCGCCTCGGCCTTTTCGCCGGTCTCCCGCTTGCTCCGCTCCCGAACCTCCTTGGCGAAGGCGACGCGCTCATCGGCGGATTTACCGAGGAAATCGGCGATCCAGGCCGGATTGCGTAGCATTTGCCGCAGCTGCTGGTAGGGGAGGTCATCGGTGCAGAGGGTGTCGCCGTGGAGTAGCAGGGTAAGCGTCCCATCCAGGTCGATCACCGTGCCTTCGTCGATAATGCGGGCACCGCTCATCGCCTCGAAACCTTCGCCGAGGAGAAAGTCGCGGTTGCCGTGCATGACGAAGAGGGCGGTGCCACCGTCACTGAGGGCCTTCATCGCCTCCAGCACCGGCGGGTAGCCGGGGGCGATGAGGTCGTCGCCCAGCCAGGCCTCGAACAGGTCGCCGAGGATGTAGAGCTCGTCGGCCTCGGCGGCCCGCTCGCGCAGGAAGCGCAGGAACAGTTCGACGGTGGCCGGGCGGGCCGGGTCCAGGTGCAGGTCGGCGATGAAGAGTCGGCGCATGGGCGCGGGCTTACTCTTCGAGCATCTCGGCCTTTTCGACCACCACGTCCTCGGTGGGCACGTCCTGGTGGAAGCCGTAGTTGCCGGTGTTCACTTCCTTGATCTTGTCGACCACGTCCATGCCCTCGACCACCTTGCCGAAGACCGCGTAGCCCCAGCCGTCGGGGGTGGGGGAGGAGTGGTTGAGGAAGGGGTTGTCCTTGACGTTGATGAAGAACTGCGCGCTGGCGGAGTGCGGGTCCATGGTGCGGGCCATGGCGATGGTGCCGCGCTCGTTCTTCAGGCCGTTGTTGGCCTCGTTCTCGATGGGGGCCTTGGTGGCCTTCTCGCTCATGCCCGGTTCCATGCCGCCGCCCTGGATCATGAAGCCGTTGATCACGCGGTGGAAGATGGTGTTGTCGTAGAAGCCGTCCTGCACGTAGCCGATGAAGTTGGCGACGGTCTTGGGGGCCTTCTCGGCGTCCAGCTCGATGACGATGTCGCCGTGGTTGGTCTGCATCTTGACCTTGCTCATGGTGTCTCTCCGGTTGAACTCGTTGAAAGGGGTTTATTCGGCCGCCACGCGGCGGATGGATTCGATGATGATGGTCTCCCGCGGCACGTCGCTGCGGAAGGGGCCGGCGGCGCCGGTGGGCACCGATTTGATCTTGCCGAGCACATCGAGGCCGTCGACCAGCTGGCCGAAGACCGCGTAGCCCCATGCGCGCGGGCGCTTCTCGCGGAAGTCCAGGCTGGCGTTGTTGTTGACGTTGATGAAGAACTGCGAGGTGGCGGAGTGCGGGTCGCCGGTGCGCGCCATGGCAATGGTGCCGAGGCGGTTGCGCAGGCCGTTGTCGGCCTCGTTCATGATCGGTGCGTGGGTTTGCTTGCGCTCGTAGTCGGCGGTGAAACCGCCGCCCTGGGCCATGAAGCCGTCGATCACCCGGTGGAAGATGGTGCCGTCGTAGAAGCCCTCGTCCACGTACTGGAGGAAGTTGGCGACGGTCTTGGGGGCCTTCTCATCGTCCAACTCGAAGGTCATGGCACCGAGGTTGGTGGTGATCACCACCCGCTCGAGGGCCTGGGAGGCGGGGGCGGTTAGCAGCAGGGGCAGCAGCAGGGCGATCAGTTTGCGCATGGGTGTTCCTTAATTAATGGCGTACAGGGCATCATGATATCGTCTCAGGCCCTTCAGGCGAAGGGGGTGGATGCGATATGGTGTGCTTATGAACGGTAAAACCCTGCAACGACTCTCCGGCCTGGCCGGGGTGGCCAGTCATGAGCGAGTGCATGCTCGACGCTGGGCCGGGCGTTTCGAGGCGCTGCTGTTGCTGGTGGTGTTCTGGATTCCGTTGCAGTGGTATCTGGAGGTGCGCGGTCTTATCTCCCCTTCTGCGAGCGCGGTGGCCGACTGGCTGGTGTGGGGGCTGTTCGTGGCCGAGACGGCGGTGCTTACCCTGCTGGTGAAGAACAAGGGCTACTATCTGCGCCACAACTGGATGAACATGGTGATCATCTCCGCCGGTCTGCCGCTGGCCTGGAATATCACCCCGCTGGCCGGGCTGCTGCGCTCGTTGCGCCTGCTGCTGCTGGTGAGCCTGATCTTCCGCCTCTCCC
>JBFFSW010000211.1:0-3645 GCA_041572195.1 Thiohalomonadaceae bacterium
CGGGGAGCTGCGCATACCCTGCGAGCGGCTGCTGACCCTTGGCCGCGACAAGGGCAACGACATCGTCCTGAGCGATATGCTGGTCTCGCGTAACCACGCGATGATCCGTCGCCTGGGCGCAAGCGACTACTACCTCATCGACAGCGGCAGCTCCAATGGCAGCCGGGTGAACCAACGGCGCATCGTCGGCCCGACGCTGCTGAGCGATGATGACCGCATCACCATCGGCTCGACCGAATTCCGCTTCGAGCAGATCAGTGACGAGCCCTCCCTTGATGACACCTCCTCCATGCAGGCGACCATGCTGGCGCACCAGCCGCTGATCAAGGAGATCACCATCCTGGTGGCCGACATGCGCGGCTTCACCAGCATGTCCGAGCAGCTGCCCATCCAGACCCTGACCCAGGTGATGAACGAGTGGTTCAACCTGGTCAACGAGGTGATCGCCAAGCACGGCGGCACCGTCGATAAATTCATCGGCGACTGCGTCTTTGCCCGCTGGGAGGACGACGACCCGGGCAACAACGTCATCAACGCCCTGCGCACCGCCTGCCTGATCAGCGAGGTCACCACCACCCTCAGCGACGGCGTCAGGGACCTGCCGACACCGCTGCGCATCGGTGTCGGCATCAACAGCGGCCTCGCCTCGCTCGATATCGGCAGCGACAGCACCGCCATTGGCGACTCGGTCAACACCGCCTTCCGCCTGGAGAGCGCCAGCAAGGAACTGGGTGTGGATATCGTCCTCAGCGACAGCGCCTACGCCCATCTCGATGCCACCCAGTGGCGGCAGGCCCAGCACGCGATCAAGCTCAAGGGAAAGCGCAAACCGGTAACCGTGGTGGGGCTGGGTTATACCCAGGTGGGGGAGTGGTTGAAGGGGCGCTAACGCATGACATGTCGCCTGCGGGTGTATTAAGCTGTGCTTAAGACAACGATAAGGCTGACCTACATGATAAACACCCTGCTCGCTCCCGGTATCGCCCTCATCGACAGACTTCGCTATCCGGCGAAATTCCTGCTCATCCTCTTCATCATGCTGGTGCCGCTGATCACCGTCGGCTACCTGCTTATCAGCGAGATCGAGAAGAAGACCGCGGCGCTGGAGGCCGAGCACACGGGTATCAGCTACTTCGCCGGCATCCGCCCGCTGATCCAGCACATCCCGCAGCACCGTGGCATGTCCGGGGCCTTCCTCAACGGCGCCGAGGCCTTCCGTGAAAAGATGCTCGCCAAGCAGTCGGCCATCGACGAGATGTTCGCCGGGCTGGCGAGGGTCGATACCGAGCTGGGCAAGGAGCTGGAGACCGGTAACGAGGTAAGTCGCCTGCGTAGCCAGTGGCAGAAGCTCAAGGGCGAGGTCTTTGGCATGACGCCCAAGCAGAGCTTCAACGCCCACACCGCTCTCATTGCCGGGATTATCGACCTGGGCCACCACGTGGCCGACACCTCCGGGCTGATCCTCGACCCCGCCCTCGACAGCTACTATCTGATCGACCTCATCGTCATCCAGATGCCGATCCTCACCGAGGGGATGGGCCAGTCCCGCGCCCTGGGCTCCGGGGTGGCCGCCAGGGGCGAGATGGACAACAACTCCTGGGCGCAGCTGGCCATCCGCATGGACCGCATCCGCGCCGCCGAGAAGGCAATGAACGGTCATAACGCCGTCGTCTTCAAGGAGAATCCCGCCCTGCGCCAGGTACTGGAGTCGAAGGGTCGCGAGGCCGCCGCCGCGGTCGCCGCCTTCGCCGACCTGATCACCTCGAAGATGCTTGAGGCGGAGACGATCACCATCACCAGCGATGAGATCTTCGCCAGCAGCACCAAGGCGATTAACGGCGTCTTCGACTACTACGACGCCATCGTCCCGGCCCTGGACCAACTCTTCCTGCAGCGCATCGACGATGGCAAACGCACCGAGTGGATTTCGATCGTCTCCTTCGTCGCCGTGCTGCTGATCATGGTCTACCTCTTCGCCGCCTTCTACCGCGCCGTGCTCAACTCCATTAACGCGATTGCCGAGAGCAGCCAGCGTCTGGCCGATGGTGACCTGACCGCCACCGTGCAGCTCAGCGCCCGCGACGAGATGAGCGCCGTCGCCGAGAGCTTTAACAGCATGAGCGACAGCTTCCGCAAGATGGTCTCGCAGGTGCTCACCTCCAGCGCCCAGGTGGCCACCGCTGCCGAGGAGCTCTCGGCCATCACCCAGAGCACCACCGAGGGAATCTCGCGTCAGCAGCTGGAGACCGACCAGGTGGCCACCGCCATCAATGAGATGAGCGCCACGGTGCAGGAGGTGGCGGGCAGCGCCCAGGGCGCCTCCCAGGCATCGCATGAGGCCTCCGCCGAGGCCCATGGCGGTGAACGCGTGGTCAACAACACCATCGAACAGATCAATGCCCTGGCCGAGGGGATCCGCAGCTCCGCCGTCTCCATCCGTCAGCTAGAGCAGGACAGCGAAAGCATCGGCACGGTGGTCGATGTGATCCGCGGCATCGCCGACCAGACCAACCTGCTGGCCCTCAACGCCGCCATCGAGGCGGCCCGTGCCGGCGAGCAGGGACGTGGTTTCGCGGTGGTGGCCGACGAGGTGCGCAACCTCGCCAGCAAGACCCAGTCCTCCACCCAGGAGATTCAGGGGATGATCGAGAAACTGCAGGGTGCCGCACGCATCGCCGCCGAGGAGATGAACCGCAGCAGCGAGCAGGCGGAGCTGGGCGTCACTGCGGCGGCCGAGGCGGGCGCCTCGCTGCAGCGCATCACCGCGGCGGTGAACACCATCAGCGACATGAACACCCAGATCGCCAGTGCCGCCGAGGAGCAGAGCGCGGTGGCCGAGGAGATCAACCGCAGCATCGTCAACATCTCGCAAATCAGTGATGAGAACACCAACGGCGCCGGACAGACCTCCAGCGCCAGCCAGGAGCTGGCCAACCTGGCCAACGCCCTGCAGCAGATGATGACGCGCTTTAAGGTCTAACTCCCCCTCCCGCGTTGATGCGGATGTGACGCCGTTCTCAAAGGCGTCAACATCCGCTCAAAACGCGCACCCGTTCACTCAATGATCGGGATTCTATTCACGGTTTCCCCTGTTTTATTTTCCTACTATCTGTTCCAACGGCAGGCGCAACACCCCGTGCACTTGCCAGGGACGGAAACCCCCCGTCTTTCCCCTAGTAAGAAAGAACAGGAGTACGAGCCATGAAAAAGATGATTGCTACCGCCGCCACCGCCCTGATGATGAGCAGCCCGCTGTTCGCCGCCGAGGCCAATATTCACGACCTGAACGCCGCCGAGGGCACCGCCCTGGTGGTGGTCAAGCAGGTCATCGCCAACGACGCCGCTGGTGAGCCGCGCATCCTCTTCAACGACGCCTCCGGCGCGGTGATGCAGGTGGGCGAGCTGAGCCAGATCGACGAGGTCCTCAGCGCCCGCCTGATCGGCGAAGAGGGTGAGTACCGTAACCTGCACGTGGTGCTCGATGGCGACGCCTTCGTCGTCGGCCGCGACCATGTCCAGAGCGTTGCCCTGGAGCAGGGCCTGGGCGGCACCGTGCTGCGCCTCGATGGTCGCCTGCAGGTGAGCCGCAACTTCGTCGGCACCAACACCGACTTCGCCGTCATCGACACCCCGACTCGCTTCGCC
>JBFFSW010000212.1:0-3627 GCA_041572195.1 Thiohalomonadaceae bacterium
ATGCCTCACGCATCAAGGACCTGCGTACCAATGTGGAGACCGGCAATACCCAGGCCGTGCTGGACGGCGACCTGGACCCCTTTATCGAGGCCAGCCTCAAGAGCGGCCTGTAATCCATTTTTTTAGGTGAATCATGAGCGAAGAGAAGCAGACCCCCGCCGTCGATGAGAACAAGCTGATCGCCGAGCGCCGCGCCAAACTCAACGCAATCCGCGAGCAGGGGGTGGCCTTCCCCAACGACTTCCGCCGTAACGTGGTGGCCGCCGAGCTGCACGCCAAGTACGAGGAGTGGGACGGCGAGAGGCTGGAGGCGGAGAATATCCGCGTCGCCGTCGCCGGGCGCATGATGGCCAAGCGTGTCATGGGCAAGGCCAGCTTCGCCAAGCTCAAGGACATGTCCGGGGCCGTTCAGCTGTTCGTGCAGCGCGACGTCCTGCCCGAGGGGCTCTACAACGAGCAGTTCAAGAGGTGGGACATCGGTGACATCATCGGCGCCGAGGGGGTGCTGTTCCGTACCAATACCGGCGAGCTGTCGGTCAAGGTGGACTCCATCCGCCTGCTGACCAAGTCGCTGCGTCCGCTGCCCGACAAGTGGCACGGCCTGACCGATACCGAGGCCCGCTACCGCCAGCGCTACGTGGACCTGATCATGAGCGACGAGAGCCGCAAGACCTTCCGCGTGCGCTCGCAAATCGTTCAGCACATCCGTGAGTTCATGAGTCGCCGCGACTTCCTCGAGGTGGAGACGCCGATGATGCAGGCGATCCCCGGTGGCGCCAGCGCGCGTCCCTTCACCACCTTCCACAACGCGCTGGACATGGACCTGTTCCTGCGCATCGCCCCTGAGCTCTATCTGAAGCGTCTGGTGGTGGGCGGCTTCGAGCGGGTCTTCGAGATCAACCGCAACTTCCGTAACGAGGGGCTCTCCACCCGCCACAACCCAGAGTTCACGATGATCGAGTTCTACCAGGCCTATGCCGACTACCGCGACCTGATGGACCTGACCGAGGAGATGCTGCGTGGTCTGGCTGAGACGGTACTAGGCAGGACCACCATCACCTATCAGGGCGAGGAGTATGACTTCGGCAAGCCCTTCGCCCGGATGACGGTGAAGGAGTCGATCCTCCACTTCAACCCCGACCTCAAGGCGGAGGAGCTGGACGACCTCGACACTGCCCGCGCCATCGCCGAGGGCCTGGGGATCCCGCTCAAGCCCTCCTACGGCCTGGGCAAGGTGCAGATCGAGATCTTCGAGAAGACCGTCGAGCACCGCCTCAAGGACCCCACCTTCATCACCGCCTATCCCACCGAGGTCTCGCCCCTGGCGCGGCGCAACGACGCGGACCCCTTCGTCACCGACCGCTTCGAGTTCTTCGTCGGCGGCCGCGAGCTGGCCAACGGCTTCTCCGAGCTCAACGACGCTGAGGACCAGGCCGAGCGTTTCCGTGCACAGGTCGCGGAGAAGGACGCGGGCGATGATGAGGCGATGCACTTCGATGCCGACTATATCGTCGCCCTCGAGCACGGCCTGCCGCCCACCGCCGGTGAGGGTATCGGCATCGACCGACTGGTGATGCTGTTCACCGACGCCCCCTCAATACGCGACGTGCTGCTGTTCCCGCATATGCGCCCTGAGGGGTAAAAAAAAGGCCGGTTTTAACCGGCCTTTTTTAATTTCTCAACATCGCGCACGCCTCTTCGATGTCATCCTTTGTCTGTTCCAGCTCGAAGAGGTTAACGTCGTGGGGTAGCCCCAGTTTGGCGAAGGCGGGGACCTGGCTGGTATCGAAGCGGGCCATGGGGTGATCGGTGCCGATGTAGCTCTGCAGGTTGGCGATGATGACCACGTCCACGTAATCCACCTCGGCGGTGTCGCGCTTGAGGTCCTCGTGTTCGCGGGCGGCGCGCACCAGTTCGGGGGGGAAGCTCCAGGCGCTGAGGATCTCGCCACCCACCTCCTCGTGCAGGTCGCGCAGCAGACGATTGAGTAGTTTTTCGTCCTTAAGCATCTCTGGGTGCTGTTCGGCGCGGGTGAGAATGGGCAGAAAACCGATCTCGTGTACCAGCCCGGCGAGCAGCGCCTGGCCGGGGTCGAGATGGGTGAAGTGCTTGGCGATGGCGTGGCTGAGGGCGCCGACCAGTACGCTGTGGTGCCACACCTCGCGCAGGCGCTTTTCGGTGGAGGGGGAGCGGGCCTGGAACATCTGCTCCATGAGGATGGCGCAGACCAGGTCGCGGGTCATCTTCATCCCCAGGCGGCTGATGGCCAGCTCCAGGGTGTCGGCCAGCTGGCTGGTGCGTAGCAGCGGGCTGTTGGCCACCTGGATGAGGCGGGCGCTGAGGGCGGCGTCACCGGCGATGGCGTGCACCATGTCGGCGAAGACGCTGTTATCGTCCTGCATCACCTTGCGCACCTTGAACGCCACCTCGGGCAGGGTGGGCAGGGTCAGGCGCTTGCGTTGCAGGGCGTCAGTCACCTCATGGTGCAGCTCGTCGTAGAGGCTGGTGGTTTCTGCCGGGCTATCGCTCATTCCGTTTGACTCGGTTCAGGCGTCCTGTTGTTCAAAGGGGTAGGGTAGCTCAAGCAGTTGCAGTTGCACACCATCATTTGAGCCCAGGTGCAGGCTGCCCCCATCGGCCACGGCCACCTCGGCCACCAGCAACAGCTCGCAGCCGCGCGCGGCGGGTGCTGCGTCCACCACCCGCCCCGCCCCCTGGCCGCTGGCCGAGTCGGGGGAGAAGAGCTCGTCACCGGCTGCGGGGCAGGGGCCGTCGACGCGGGCGCGGTACATGCGCCGCTTGAGTTTGCCCAGATACTGCATGCGCGCTACCACTTCCTGGCCGGGGTAGCACCCCTTCTTGAAGCTGACCCCGTCGATCAGCTGCATGTTGAGCATCTGCGCGACGAAGGCCTCGACGTTGGCGCCGTGCAGGGTGGGCAGACCGGCGCGGATCTCCAGCAGCGGCCAGGCATCGGCGCTGACAGTCTGGGTGGCCAGTTCGTCCGACAGCGCCTGGATCGCCTCGCATGGACCATAGATCTCGAAGCGCGGCTGCTCGCCCGGTACCCGCAGGATGGTGAAGTCACCCTCCTGGCTGCTCTCACCGGCCTCACAGGGGCAGCCGCCGCAGGCGGTCTCCAGTAGGGCGGTGGCGTCGGGACCGGAGAGTCCCAGGCCCGCCAGGTCGTTGGCCTCGCCGAGCACCACCTGGCTGCGCATCACGAACATGGAGAGACGCTTGAGGGTGGCCTCCAGGGTGTCGGCGGGCATACGCAGCAGGTAGTCGTCGCCGCGGCGGAACAGGCGGAAGAGGGCAAGCATACGACCCTTGGGGGTGGAGTAGCTGCTCAGCTGGTGGTGGCCCGCGTCGACCCGGCGCACGTCGTTGCCCAGCTGCCCCTGCAGGAAGTCGCCGGAATCATCGCCGCTGGCGCGCAGCAGGCGGTAGTGGCCGAGGGGCATCAGCAGGTTGTCGTCATCGTTCCATTGCTCGCTCATGGCGAATACCTAAGTAAATAAGTTGGCTAATAATAATGTACTGATATGGCTTTGTCACCGCCAGCGGTTACACTCAGGCCTATGACGGACCCGTCCCGACCACGCTTCCTCGACCTGCGCCGGATCA
>JBFFSW010000213.1:0-3621 GCA_041572195.1 Thiohalomonadaceae bacterium
GGTGTTTGATAAGAAGATGACCGCGGCAATCCAGCGCGCCTACTATCGAGAGGCACGCAACCCATCGGATGAGAGCGTGCTGATCGAACTGGCCACGGAGCTGGGGCTGGATGTGGAACGCTTTGGTGCGGATCTCAAATCCGCCGAGACCGAGGTGACCTTGCAGGGGGAGATCGCCCTCTGCCACGAGATCGGCGCAGACAGCTTCCCCTCATTGATCCTGGAGCGTGGTGATAAGCGCTGGCCCATCGCCATCGACTATGGTGATGATGAACCGATGTTGGAGACCATTAATCTCCTGATGGAATAATCAACCGCCATCGGCAGACGCTTCCGCAGCCCCATACTCCGCGCCTCGAACTTGAGGAACACCCCAACGGCATTCTCGCAGCGCGGGTGCATGAGGCGGAAGGCGGACTTGATCGGTTTTCGCAGGCTCTTGTGGCTGAACCAGGCGCACTCGCGCAGCTCCCCGGCGTCGGCGCAGTTGGCGACCAGGGCGCCGCCGGGTTTGAGCTGCTTCAGCAGGGTCTTGAACCACGGCCCGTGCAGAGCCACGGCGCGTCTGGGTTCGCCGTCCACCTCGGCGAACAGGTCGTCGATGATGAGGTCGAATTTCTCGCCGTCGTATTCCTTCAGCCATGCCACCGCGTCGTCCAGGTGCAGCCTCTCGTCACCCAGACCGAAATATTTTCTGCCCAGCTGGATATAGAGCGGATTCAGCTCCACCGCGTCGATCTCAATGTCGGGAAAGTAGAGCCGTAACTGGCGGATCACCGCGCCGCCGCCGACGCCCAATAACAGCACGCGCCTCGGCGGGGTAGGGAAGAAAAAGGCTGGAAGAGTCAGCAGGTCCCAAACGCTACCGGTGAGGATCTTGTTGGGGTTGTACTGGGTGTGGAGGATGCCGTTTTCATACAGCCGCCGGGTGGCCCCGGCGGAGCGGACTTGGTAGAGGGTGTCGTCGCTTTGTCGTTGCCAGAGGACCGCCACGGTTACTGCGCGCGGTAGAGGGAGACCTTGTTGCGCCCCCCCTGCTTGGACTTGTAGAGCGCCTG
This sequence comes from Thiohalomonadaceae bacterium, assembly GCA_041572195.1. Classification (GTDB taxonomy): domain Bacteria; phylum Pseudomonadota; class Gammaproteobacteria; order Thiohalomonadales; family Thiohalomonadaceae; genus JBFFSW01. Next base: position 1,059 of record JBFFSW010000213.1, read on the forward strand.
GTCGGCCTGTTCCAGCCACTGGGTGTAGCTGTCCTGCTGCGGCACGTTGATGGCCAGGCCGATGCTGACGGTGAAGCGGATCTCGTTACCGTCGTATTCGACCACGGTGGCCTCCACCGCGCGGCGCAGGCGTTCGGCGAAGTGGGCGGCGCCTTCGAGGTCGGTGTCGACCAGGATCACGCCGAACTCCTCGCCGCCGTAGCGCCCGGCGATGTCGGACTCGCGCTTGCACTGCACCGCCAGCTGGGCGACGCGGCGGATCACCTCGTCACCGGCCGGGTGGCCGTAGTTGTCGTTGATGTGCTTGAAGTGGTCGATGTCGAACATCGCCAGCACCGAGGTCTCGCCCTTGCGCTGCTCGCGCTTGAACTCGGCGGAGAGCAGCTCCTCCCAGGCGCGGCGGTTGTAGAGCCCGGTGAGGCCGTCGGTGCGCCCCAGGCGGTCCAGTTCGCGGTTGGCCTCGGCCAGGGCCTTCTCGTCCATGGCGCTCTCGGTCACGTCGTAGATGATCAGGCAGATGTGTTCCACCTTGCCGGTGACCGAGTGCAGCGGGAAGAGGGTGATGTTCTGGTACATCCACTCGCTGGCGCCGGTGATTGGCCGGTAGCTGTTGAAGCGGAACAGGTAGGGGCGCTGCTGCCAGGTGGAGAAGACGGTGTGATTGAGCAGGAACACCGACTCGGCGCGGCGGCGCAGCCAACCGGCGTCCAGCTCGGGGAACCGCACGAAGAGGTCGTAGCCGACCACCTGCGAGGGGGTGAGGCCACTGTGGTTCTCCATGAAGCCGTTCCAGAGCTTGACCCGGTAGTCGCGGTCGAGCACCACCACGCCCACGTCGACGTGCTGGATCACGCCGAGCAGCCAGTGCAGTTCGTTGATGTCGTTGAAGTCGCTCATCAGTCGATATCCATGGCCAGTTCGGCACGTTCCCTGAGCGGGGCGATGGAGGCCTCGCTGATCAGCACCCGCTGCTCGCAGCGCAACAGCTGATCACCGATCACGTAGCTCAGCTCGATGCAGAGGCTCTCTCCGGCGGCGCCGCCGCCGCGCAGCGGCTGGCCCTGGCCGTGCAGGCGGGCGCGCGGGTGGCCGAGGCTGAAGTGCATGTGCAGCTGGTCTGCGATGCCGCGCAGGAAGGCGCCGAGCAGCACGTTGGCGATGTCGATGAGGGCGCCCAGCTCGGCGTCGCCCCCCTCCTCGCGGCTCTTCATCAGCCGAACCGCGGCGGGCAGGTAGCGCTCATCCAGTTGTAGCAGCGCCTCGCCGGCGATACCGGCGCCGATGAAGCCCTGGCTGACGCTGGAGACGCCGTGGCCGTTGGCGGCGGCCAGGGCGGCATCGAGGGCGCCGTCGCCCATGGCGCTGACCCTGGGGATGGAGAGCTCCACCTGGTCGTCGATGAGGTGGGTGAGCAGGTCGGCGGCGCGGCCCATGGCGACGTTGGCGATCTCCTGCAGCCAGTCGTAGAAGCCGACCTCCACCTCCGGCGGGGCGATGGAGTCATCGAGCACGCCGAGCACGCCGTAGTCATCGAGCACGGCGGTGAGCTCCCCGGCGTCCACCGGCTTGTGGATAAAGGCGACCGCGCCCAGGGCCATCACCCGGGCGTGGCTCTCGGGCTGGATGTCGCCGGAGACGACGATGGGCAGGGTGTTGATGTCGTGGGCGCGGATGTGTTCGAGCACGCCGAAGCCGTCCACCTCGGGCATGGTCAGGTCGAGAAAGAGGATGTCCCCCTTGCCCGCCTCCAGCGCGGCGATCCCCTCGCGGCCGTTGGTGGCGAAGGTGACCTCGATGTCCCAGCCCTTGGGCAGGGCACGGGCGATCTGCTTGCGGGCGAAGCTGGAGTCGTCGCAGATGATTACCGGTATGCTCATGAGTAATTAGGCGATGGCGGCCATGAAGGCCTCCAGGTGGGCCATCTTCTCCTGATCGTCCTGATCCACCAGATTGACGATGACGTTGACGAACTCCGACTCGCTGCTCGCCTCGCGCGCCTGCAGGGTGTGTACGTAACCGTTGAGGCGCGAGACCTGGCCCTCGGCCTCCAGGTCCAGCACCACCAGGTCGAGGATGGCGGGGATGTCGTCGCCGCGCTTCATCACCGCCACCATGCGCTCGCGGCTGATTTCGCGCAGCAGGCAGCTGACGCTGTTGTCGCTGAAGCGCAGCGAGACCAGCACCTTGCCGCTGGGGGTGACCTTTTGTGGGGTCTTCGGCCTGGCCGCGGGGATGGTGCTCTCCACGTGCTCGGCCACCGGCAGCGCGCCGGAGAGGCCGACGTTGAGCGGCTTGCCGTCACCGGCGAGCTGTTTGAGCTTTTCAGCGCTGATCCCCATCGCCTTGGTGAGCACTCCGCCGACCACGGTGGTCAGCTTCTCGTTGGTGAAGGGTTTGACGATGTAGTTGTTGGCCTTGAGCTCAATGGCCTTGACTACGTGCTCGCGGTCGCCGCGGCTGGTGATCATGACGAAGGGGGTGTTGGCGGTGGCCTCGTTGGCACGCATCCACTCCAGCAGCTCGGGGCCGGTCATCTCCGGCATCTCCCAGTCGCACAGCACCA
>JBFFSW010000214.1:0-3615 GCA_041572195.1 Thiohalomonadaceae bacterium
AGGTGCTGAAGGCCGCCGGGGTGGGCGAGGCGGAGCTGCTGGTCATCGCCATCGACGACGCCGACTCCGTGGCGCGTCTGGTCAGCGAGATCCGCCACCTCTACCCCCGACTGCCGATCTACGCCCGTGGTCACAGCCGCAGCCGCTGCGCCCACCTGCTCGGCGTCGGCGCCTCGGGGGTCGCCTCCGAGAACCTGGAGGCCAGCCTGCAACTGGCCCGCTACGCCATGACCGGCTCCGGGGTGGACGAGGAGCAGGCCGACGAGCTGCTCGATCGCTACCGGGCCAGCTACTACGACTACCTGGAGCAGGAGGCGGTCTCCGAGAACGCCCTGGAGGCGGAGCTGGAGTCCAACGGCGAACAGGTCGCCGACTAGCGTCCGGCCTCCTCCAGCAGCTCCAGGATCAGGGCCGTCACCTCCTCACCGTCCCACTCCAGGGCGCCGAAGTAGCTGTAGCGGATGCGCCCCTGGGCGTCGATCAGGAAGTTGCTCGGCACCGCCCGCAGCCGCCACGCGGTAAAACTGGCGCCATCCTCATCCAGCAGGGTCGGCAGCGGCGCCCGGTGCTCCTCCAGGAAGGCGCGCACCAGCGCCGCCTCCTCGCCCACATCCACGGTCAGCACCTCGAAGGGCTCATCCGCCATACGCCCCTGAAGACGGGTCAGCGAGGGCAGCTCCTCCACGCAGGGCGGGCACCAGGTGGCCCAGAAGTTGAGCAGCACCACCTTGCCGCGATAGTCGGCGAGGGTGCGCTCGACGCCATTCAGGTCCTTCAGCCGCAGCGGCGGCGGTGTCGGGTCCCCCTCATAACGTTGCAGACCGCTGAAGCTCTCCACGCTCCACTCGAAATCATCGGGCATGGGTCGGGCGGCGCGCGCCTCACGGTGGTAGGGGGAGAGCAGCTTCAGCGCCCGGTTCAGCAGCCGCGGGGTGCGCTCGCGCATCGCCAGCTCCGCCTCGCTGCCATCGGGGCGCACGTGAAACCCCTCGCTCACCCCATCCAGCAGCTGCACCACCACCTCGCTGCCGCCGGACTGTAGCTGTTCGACCAGCTCCGGCAGATACCAGCGCTGGGAGGAGTTCTTCGGTTGCAGGATGTAGACCGGCAGATTGGTCGCCGCCACCACCGGCAGATACTCCGCCGCCCTGCCCGGTCGCGGACTGCGCGCCAGCAGGCTGGGGTGCAACAGCACCACCCCGCCGAAGCGCCCGTCCAGCCGCCCCTGGGCCTGCAACTCGTGCAACGCCAGCAGGGTCAGCGCCGCGCTGCGCCCGTAGCTGAGCAGGAACAGCCGCCCCTCCTCCGGCACGCTAGCGGCGATCAGCTCCGCCACCTCCCCCGGCGGCATCTCGAACAGGCTGCGCCGCCCCGGCGTCAGAAAGTAGGCGCCGTGCAGGTCCGCCACCCACACCTGCATCCCGGTCGCCGCCGTGGCCGCCGCCAGACCCAGCTCAGCCTCCCCCTCCAGCCCGTGCTCGCCCGGCAGCCACAGCAACCGATTGCCCCCCGCCTCGCCAAAGGCGTGCATCGGCACCTCGAGGCCGGTCTCCAGCTCCAGGTCGAAGGGCACGGCGTGGGCGAATAGGGGTAATAACAGCAACAGGAGGAGGTAGGGTTTTGGCATGGTGGTCACTTTCCGGGGGAACGTGGACAGTATCCGATCTCAGGGCCGGTGATGCCAGAGGCCCCTGTAGGAGCGAGCTCCTGCTCGCGATGGGCGTTAAACGGATACGCCGAATTCGCGGGCTGGAACCCGCTCCTACAAGGAAATGGGGTATCGCCGTAGGGAGTGTTAAAGTCCCCCCATGCCCCCCACCCCAAGACACTGCTACCACCTCCAAGGCTCGCCCACCTGGGCGCGGGCCGAGGCCTCGCGTCTGGCCGCCGGCAGCGACGAGGTGCTGTGGCTGGGCGATGGCATCGGGGTCACGCCGATGGCCAAGGCGCGTAGCGTGCTGGGCGGTGAGTGCGCGCTGCTGATCTTCGATGCCTTCGCCGGTTTCGATGCCGATGCCTTCGGCGCGGCGGCGGGCACCCTGCGTCGCGGCGGCACGCTGCTGCTGCTCTCGCCGCCCGATGATGAGTGGCCCGACTACCCTGACCCGCAGCACGAGCGGCTGGCGGTCTATCCACATACCGCCGCCGAGGTGAGTGGGCGCTTCCTTCGCCGTCTGAGCCGCGTCTTCGCCAGTGACACGTCGGTGCGTCGCTTCCGCGAGGGGGAGAGCCTGCCCATGCCGCCCGAGGCCCCGCCCATCCGTCGCGAGCACGACTGGGCCACCGAGGAGCAGCACGCGGCGGTGGAGGCCATCGAGCAGCTGGCCCACGGCCACCGCCACCGGCCGCTGGTGCTGATCTCCGACCGGGGTCGCGGCAAGTCGGCGGCGCTGGGGATCGCCGCCGCCCACCTGCTGCGCGGCGGCATCGACTCCATCATCGTCACCGCCCCGCGCCCCGCCGCGGTGGCCGGGCTGCTGGAGCACGCGGCACGACTCTACCCGGATAGACGGCCCATCTTCGTGCCTCCCGATGAGCTCACCCTGCAACCGCGCAAGGCCGGCCTGTTGATGGTGGACGAGGCGGCGGCCATCCCGGTGAGCCTGCTGCAACGCCTACTGGAGCACTACCCGCGCATCGTCTTCGCCACCACCGTGCACGGCTACGAGGGCACCGGCCGCGGCTTCGCCCTGCGCTTTCGCCAACACCTGGAGCGCAGCTGCCCCGGCTGGCGCGAGCTGGAGCTGAGCCAGCCCATCCGCTGGGACGAGGGCGACCCGCTGGAGCAGCTGGTCAACCGCGCCCTGCTGCTGGAGGCGGCGCCGGCGGAGGACCAGGCCCTGGCCGCGGCCACCCCCGAGGGGTGCGACTACCAGCGGCTGAACCGCGATGAGCTGGCCGCCGACGAGGCCACCCTCGCCGAGCTCTTCGCCCTGCTGGTGCTGGCCCACTACCGCACCCGCCCCACCGACCTGCGCCAGCTGCTCGACGGCCCCAATCTGGCGGTGCGGGTGTTGCGCCACCGGGGCCGCATCGCCGCCTGTCTGCTCAGCGCCCGCGAGGGGGGCTTCGATAACGAACTGGCCGGGGCCATCTACCGCGGCGAGCGCCGCCCCCGCGGCCACCTACTGCCGCAGTCGCTGGCGGTGCACGCCGGTTTCATCGAGGCCCCCAGCCTGCGCGGCGAGCGGGTAATCCGTATCGCCGTGCACCCGGCCCTGCACGGCCGTGGCCTGGGGCGCCGATTGATCGAGCACCTGGAAGCCGAGGCCCGCGCCGAGGGCCTGGACTTCGTCGGCGCCGCCTTCGGTGGCGAGCCGGGGCTGCTGGCCTTCTGGCGACGCCTGGGTTGGCACCTGGCGCGGGTCGGCCTCAGCCGCGAGTCCGGCAGCGGCGCCCACCCGCTGCTGATGCTCTCGCCGCTGAGCGCGGCGGGCGCTGCGCTGAGCGACGAGGCGAACCAACGCCTGCGCCACGCCCTGCCGCTGCTGCTGGGCGACCCGCTGCGGGAGATGGAGCCGGAGATGGCGGCGGCGCTGGAGTCGGCCCTGGAGGGCGTGCCCGCGGACGAGGGCCTCACCCCCCGCGACCACGCCGACCTCGAGAGCTTCATCC
>JBFFSW010000215.1:0-3613 GCA_041572195.1 Thiohalomonadaceae bacterium
GCGCGTGCTGCAGGAGCGCGAGGTGGAGCGCGTCGGCGGCGACAAGCTGATCGACCTGGACGTGCGGGTGCTGGCCACCAGCAACCGCGACATGGCCGCCGAGGTGGCCGCTGGGCGCTTCCGCGAGGACCTCTTCTACCGCCTCAACGTCTTCCCGCTGCGCATCCCACCGCTGCGCGAGCGCCCCGGCGACATCGTCGCGCTGGCCCGGCGCTCGCTGGCGCGGGCCGCCGCCGCCGCCAAACGGCCCGCGCCGCGCAACGGCGAGGAGGCCGCCGCGCGGCTGGTCGAATACCGCTGGCCGGGCAACGTGCGCGAGCTGGACAACCTGATGCAGCGGGCGATGATCCTCTGCGACGGCGAGACCATCACCACCGCCGACCTCTACTTCGAGGCCTGGGCGCCGATGAGTGGAGTGCTGCGGAGCGAACCCGCACCCGCACCCACGGTCGATGCCGACAAGGCCCTGGGTGATGGCCTCAAGGCCCGAGAGAAGGACCTGATCCTCGAGGCCCTCAAGCTTGGCAGCCGCAAGGCCGCCGCCGAACGGCTGGGGATCAGTCCGCGCACCCTGCGCTACAAGATAGCGCGGCTGCGGGAGCAGGGGGTGTCGTTACCTGTGTGATTGGCACACAAAGTGCATCGCTTAGGGCAAGTGTCATAAAAACTCGCCCTTTGGGCTGGAGAACGATCATGAACAATATCGATACCAGTCAGTTACTTAGCCAGCTCCGCGTGGCCTCCATGCAGGCCCGCGCCGCCTCCCCCGCGCAGACCCAGGCCGTTCAGGGTTCCGATAGCGCCAGTTTTTCGTCGTTCCTCAACCAGTCCATCAACAAGGTCAACGAGCTGCAGCAGAACTCCTCGCAGCTGACCAACAGCTTCCAGCTGGGCGACCCCAACGTCTCCCTCGCCCAGGTGATGGTCGCCAAGGGCAAGGCGGGGCTCGCCTTCGAGGGGATGGTGCAGGTGCGCAATAAGATGATCGATGCCTACCAGGAGATTATGCGCATGCAGGTCTAAAGGACTCTGCACGGTAATCACATGCGTATCAATCGACAGCATAACGGGACAGAATGATGGAAATGGCTACTACCAACAACGCTACCGAAAGCCGCCTGGCGAGCCTTCAGGAGATCACCACCCTGCCGGTCATCCAGCAGATCGGCCGCCTCTTCGGCATCGCCGCCGCCGTGGCCCTGGGCGTGGCGGTGATGCTGTGGCTGCGCGAGCCGGGCTACACCCCGCTGTTCCACGGCATGGAGCGTACCGAGGCGGCCGAGGTGGCGCAGCTGCTGGAGCAGCGCCAGATCCCCTACCGTCTCGATGAGTCCACCGGCGCGCTGATGGTGCCCGGCGCCGATGTACGCAAGCTGCGCCTGGAGCTGGCCGCCGAGGGTTACCCCAAGAGCAGTGGCGTCGGCCTGGAGGTGCTGCAGCAGAAGCAGGACTTCGGCACCAGCCAGTTCATTCAGACCACCCGTTACCAGCACGCCCTGGAGGAGGAGCTGGCCCGCTCCATCATCACCCTCAGCGCGGTGCGTAACGCCCGCGTGCACCTGGCCATGCCCAAGCAGTCGGTGTTCGTGCGCAAGAAGCAGAAGCCCAGCGCCTCGGTGCTGCTGGAGCTCTACTCTGGCCGTTCGCTGGAGGCCGAGCAGATCGCCGCCATCACCCACATGGTCGCCGCCGGTATCCCCAACCTGGAGAGCGAGCGGGTCACCGTGGTGGACCAGAACGGCCGCCTGCTGAGCAAGCCCAAGGGCAACAGCGAGATGGCCCTCAATCAGGAACAGTTCGACTACACCCGCCGTATCGAGGAGAGCTACGTCACCCGCATTGAGGATATCCTCGGCCCGGTGATCGGCATGAACGGCCTGCGCGCCCAGGTGAGCGCGGAGATGGACTTCACCGTCACCGAGCAGACCATGGAATCCTACAATCCCGATCTGCCCGCCCTGCGTAGCGAGCAGGTGAGCGAGGAGCAGAGCCTCGGCGGCGGCGCCCAGGGCATCCCCGGCGCCCTCTCCAACCAGCCCCCGGGCGAGGCCAGCGTGCCCGAAACCCTGAATGGTCAGGCCGGTGCCGAGGGGGGCCAGCCGCTCAACACCCGTCGCCACTCCACCGTCAACTACGAGCTGGACCGTACCATCAGCCACAGCCGCCAGGCCTCGGGCCGCATCCAGCGCCTGTCGGTGGCGGTGGTGGTGGATGATCGCCTGGTCACCAACGAGGCGGGCGAGGTGGTGCGCCAGCCGCGCGGCGCCGAGGAGCTGGAGCGACTCACCGCCCTGGTTCGCGAGGCGGTCGGTTATAATGCCCAGCGAGGCGACAGCGTGAACCTGATCAACGCCGCCTTCGCCGCCCCCGAGGCGCTGCCCGTGCTGCCTGAGCTGCCGATTTGGGAGCAGCCCTGGGTTATCGAATACGCCAAGGCGGGCGGTGCCCTGCTGGTGCTGCTGGCCCTCATCTTCGGTGTGCTGCGCCCGCTCATCCGCAACCTCACCGCGCCGCCGCAGGCGGCCGAGAGTGAGCTGGCGCTGGTCGGTGGCGCCCTGGAGGGTGGCGGCATGGCCGAGGATCAGCTGAGCCTCAGCGGGCCGAAGGAGGGCGCCATCGAGCTGCCGCCGCCCGGCGCCTACGAGGACAACATCAAGATGGTTCAGGATGTGGTGAAAGAAGACCCGAAACTGGTCGCCCAGGTGGTACGTAACTGGATCGCACAGGAGCACTAAGTCATGGCCGAAGGTACAAGCAAACTCTCAGGCGCCGAGCGCGCGGCCATCCTGATGATGAGCCTGGGCGAGCAGACCGCCGCCGAGATCATGAAGCACCTCGGACCCAAGGAGGTGCAGAAGGTGGGTGAGTCCATGGCCGGGATCGGCAACGTCACCCGCGAAGAGGTCAACGGCGTGGTCGCCGACTTCGCCCACACCCTGGGCACCCAGACCGCCCTCGGTACCGGCAACGAGGATTTCCTGCGTAGCGTGCTCAAGGGCGCGCTGGGCGATGAGAAGGCCGACCACCTCATCGACCGCATCCTCCTCGGCCGCTCGGCCAAGGGCCTGGAGACCCTCAAGTGGATGGAGCCGCGCGCCATCGCCGAGGTGGTGCGTCTGGAGCACCCGCAGATCATTGCCATCGTCCTCTCCTACCTGGAGTCGGACCAGTCCGCCGCGGTGCTCAGCCTGCTGCCGGAGAACATGCGCGTGGACATCCTCATGCGCATCGCCTCGTTGGACGGCATCCAGCCCACCGCCCTGGCCGAGCTGGACGAGATCCTGGAGAAGCAGTTCTCCGGTGCCACCAACATCAAGTCCTCCAGCGTCGGCGGCACCAAGTCCGCCGCCAACCTGCTCAACTACATGGACAGTGGTATCGGCGGCGCCATCCTCGACAAGGTCAAGGAGATGGACGGTGAACTGGGCACCCAGATCGAGGACCTGATGTTCGTCTTCGACAACCTCATCGACGTCGACGACCGCGGCATCCAGGCGCTGTTGCGCGAGGTCTCCTCGGAGAGCCTGATCACCGCCCTCAAGGGGGCCGAGGAGGGGCTCAAGGAGAAGATCTTCAAGAACATGTCCAAGCGTGCCGCGGAGATGCTGCGCGA
>JBFFSW010000216.1:0-3579 GCA_041572195.1 Thiohalomonadaceae bacterium
ACGATGAGTGCCGTCTGGCGCATATAGGTGGATTTACCGCCCATATTCGGGCCGGTAACGATCAGCATGCGCCGTGCCTCGTTCAGCTCGATGTCGTTGGCGACGAAGGGCTCGTCCATGACCGCCTCGACCACCGGGTGGCGGCTGGCGATGAGCCGCAGCCCCGGCGTATCGTCCAGGGTCGGGCAGCTGAGGTCGAGGTGTTCGGCGCGCTCGGCCAGATTGCCCAGGGCATCCAGCTCGGCCAGCGCGGCGGCCGCGGCCTGCAGTCCGGCCAGCTCCTCGCCCAACTCCTCCAGTAGTCGCTCGTAGAGCATCTTCTCCCGCGCAAGGGCACGCTCGGCGGCGGAGAGGGCCTTCTCCTCGAAGGCCTTGAGCTCGGGGGTGATGAAGCGCTCGGCCCCCTTGAGGGTCTGGCGGCGCTGGTAATCCTCGGGGACGCGCTCCGAGTGAGCGCGGGTGATCTCGATGTAGTAGCCGTGGACCCGGTTGTAACCCACCTTGAGGCTGGGGATGCCGCTGCGCTCGCGCTCGCGCGCCTCCAGATCGAGCAGGAACTGGGCGGCGTTCTCGCGAATGGCGCGCAGCTCATCCAGCTCGGCGTCGAAGCCGGGGGCGATCACCCCGCCGTCGCGGATCAGCACCGGCGGCTCGTCGATGATGGCGTGGCTGAGCAGGGCGTGGGTTTGTGGGTGCTCACCCATCGCCTCGGCCAGCGCCTGCAACGGCGCACAGGCCAGAGGCGTTAGCAGCGCGCGCAGCTCCGGCAGCAGCCCCAGGGCGCGGCGCAGCTGCGTGAGGTCGCGCGGGCGGGCCGACTTGAGGGCCACTCGGGCGAGGATGCGTTCGATATCGCCGATGCCACGCAGCAGCCCCGCCAGCCCCTCGTGAGTGGCGTCGTCGAGCAGCGCCTGGATCGCCTCCTGGCGCGCGCCGAGGGTGGCGCGACAGCGCAGTGGTCGGTTGATCCAACGTCGCAGCAGACGACTGCCCATGGGGGTGGCGGTCTGGTCCAGCACCCCAGCCAGGGTGTGGGCGTGGTTGCCCGCCAGGTTGCGCTCCAGCTCCAGATTGCGGCGGCTGGCGGCATCCAGGATCACCGCATCGTCGTGCAGCTCCACCATCAGCCCGCGCAGGTGGGGCAGGGCGGTGCGCTGGGTCTCCTGCACATACTGCAACAGCGCCCCGGCGGCGCCGATGGCGGCGCTCATCCCGGCGCAGCCGAAGCCGGAGAGGTCGCGGGTGCCGAACTGGGCGCGGAGCTGGCGTTCGGCCGCCTGGGGCTCGAAGTGCCAGGGGGGCAGCGGCTTGAGGCTACAGCGGGCCTGGGGCGGCAGGGTGGGGGCCTGCTCCTCGGCGTGCAGCATCTCGCTGGGACGCAGTCGCTCCAGCTCGGCGCCCAGGGCCTCCTCGTCATCCAGTTCGCCGAGTACGAAGCGGCCGCTGGAGAGCTCCAGGGTGGCCAGGCCGTAGCGGCCATCGAGGCGGGTGACCGCGCTGAGCAGGGTGGCGCGGCGCTCCTCCAGCAGTGCCTCGTCGGTGACCGTGCCGGGGGTGACGATACGCACCACCTTGCGCTCCACCGGCCCCTTGCCGGGGGTGGGTTCGCCGATCTGCTCGCAGATGGCCACCGACTCCCCTAGCTTGATCAAGCGCGCCAGATAGCCCTCCACCGCGTGGTAGGGGACCCCGGCCATGGGGATGGGGTCGCCCGCCGAGGAGCCCCTCGCGGTGAGGGTGATGTCGAGAAGTTTGGCCGCGCGGCGGGCATCGTCGTAGAAAAGCTCGTAAAAGTCGCCCATCCGGTAGAACAGTAGCATGTGCGGATAGTCGCCCTTGATGCGCAGGTACTGCTGCATCATCGGCGTATGGGCGTTGGCGGGTTGCTCTTTTTTCGGGCGTCCTCTGGGCATCCGCGCAGTGTAGCGAATGCCCGCGCCGGGGCCTAGTCGCTTGCGCCCCCGGATGAGGTCTGATACCTATGGCGGAGCTTTTTTATCGATCACCGAAGGGAAATGGAGAATTGCCGTGCTGGGGCGTGGAGACTATTCAGAGAAGCGAGGATTTAACCGCATGGGGGTGGACTGCCCGGTCACGCTGAGGGGCGCCGACGGTACGCTCTTTTACGCCAAGGCTCAGGACCTGAGCGCCACCGGCCTGCAGGTGAGCATGGCCCAGGCACTGGAGATGGGCGCCGAGCTGGAGCTGACCATGAAACCGGAGCAGGCCCTGGTGCCGCCACTGGAGGCGCTGGTGGAGGTTGTGCGGGTGAATGAGGTGGGGCCCGGCAGCTACGAGATCGGCCTTAGCATCAAGGAGATGCGCCCGGCCTAGACGTAGGCGTTGAGCCGCGGCAGCAGCTCGCTCCCCTCGTCGAACTGGGCCGCCTGCTGCTGGCTTTCATAGGCGCTCAGGGCGCGGCGGGTCTGAAGGTCGCGGGCCTGCTCCTCGCCGTAGGCGCTCTTCCCGGCCAGGCCGCTACGGCGCGCCGCCTCCAGCATGTCGAAGGCGAGGCGCTTGTCCAGCAACTGCCCCTCGATGGGCGCCTGTCCGACCCGCTCGCTCCGGTACTCCCCCTCCACCTTGGGTGACTGCGGCTCATAGCGCTCCCCTTGCGCCGGACGCGCGTCGGGGCGCCGCGTGGTGGCGGCGGGCGAATAGCTGCTGAGGGGATTGCGGATCTCCATGGGGCTATATGTCGGTCCCTGTGGCCTGAACTTAAATACCGCTTGATGGCGGTTTATACCCGACAAAATAACTCAAACAATAGGCTATGCCAACTCCCTGGAGAGTTCATCATGGATAACGTCAGCGATAAGGCCTTGCACGAACTGGCCGAGGCCCTGGGCGAGGCGCTGTGGGGGCACGACCGCATGCTGGCCGCCGCCGAATCCTGTACCGGCGGTTGGGTCGCCAAGATCTGTACCGACCTGCCCGGCTCCTCGCGCTGGTTCGAGCGCGGCTTCGTCACCTACACCAACAGCGCCAAGCAGGAGATGCTCTGCGTCCCCGCCGAGACCCTGGCCGCCCACGGCGCGGTCAGCGCCGAGGTGGCGGAGGCGATGGCTCGCGGCGCGTTGATGCGCAGCCACGCCGACCTCAGCCTCGCCATCTCCGGTATCGCCGGGCCCGGCGGCGCGGTAGAGGGCAAGCCGGTGGGCACGGTGTTTCTTGCCTGGGGGGTGTGCCGCGACGGACAGCCCCAGGCCCACAGCATCCGCTGCCAGTTCGAGGGAGACCGGGAGGCGGTACGCCGCCAGGCCATCGCCGAGGCGTTGCGGGGAGCCATCGGTGTCGCCCATCAGTGGTAGACGCCTGTTCTTCGCCCTCTGGCCCGATGAGGGGCTGGCCCGCGAGTTTCATCACTGCGGCGCCGGACTGACCCGGGATGGGCAGGGGCGCCGCCTCCCCTGGGAAAAGTTACACCTCACCCTGGCCTTCCTCGGCCCCTGTAGCGAAGAGCAGCAGGCCTGTGTCGAGGCCCTGGCCGGCACCATCCAGACCTCACCCTTTACCATTAGAATGGACCGCCTCGGCCACTGGCCCAAACCCCAGGTGGTGTGGCTGGGCGGCGAGACC
>JBFFSW010000217.1:0-3554 GCA_041572195.1 Thiohalomonadaceae bacterium
AGTCCTGGTAGATCAGGAAGGGCGCCGTGCGTTCGCCTGCGGCCGATTCGATGGCCGCCCACAGCTTCAGCAGGTAGTCCAGGTCCCACTGCAGCTCCTCGGCGCTCTTGCCGACACCGGCGGTGCGCACGATGAGGCCCATGTCCTGGGGGATCTCCAGCTGCGCCATGGTGTCGCGCAGCTCGCTGCGGTCATCGCCCTCGATGCGGCGCGAGACGCCACCGGCGCGGGGGTTGTTGGGCATCAGCACCAGGTAGCGACCGGCGAGGCTGATGAAGGTGGTCAGCGCCGCGCCCTTGTTGCCGCGCTCCTCCTTCTCCACCTGTACCACCAGCTCCTGGCCCTCCCTGAGGACCTCGGCGATGTTCACCTTGCCCTTGGTGTTGGCCTCGGGGTTGAAGTAGTTGCGGGAGACCTCCTTGAGGGGGAGGAAGCCGTGGCGCTCGGCGCCGTAGTCGACGAAGGCCGCCTCAAGGCTGGGCTCGATGCGGGTGATGCGGCCCTTGTAGATGTTGGACTTCTTCTGGACGTGGGAGGAGGTTTCGATATCCAGATCGTAAAGGCGCTGGCCGTCCACCAGCGCGACACGCAACTCTTCCGGCTGAGTTGCGTTAAACAGCATACGTTTCATTGTGTTATCTCTTTTTAGGCGCTCTACCGCAACCGCCTGGGGTTGCAGGTTCGCCCGAGCATGCGACGTCCGGTAAGGCGGCGTCTGGCGCGGCTCGCGGGTGTCTTCGGTTGTCCCGCTGGATGCCTGTTTCGGCATGAATCGGCGCGCTTCGGCCGTCGTCCGGCTCGCTGCTCAGTCTCGCCCCTGCCCCCCAAGGGGGTGGCGGGAGCGCCTGTTGTAGCCGTCACGCTTGTCGGGCGTTGACGGCAAAAACATTGATAACGATTCTCGTTATCTACGTGTCGCGGCGTTCGCTCTTCGATGCTTGTTCTGTTTCGATGGCGGTGCGGCCGCGTTGGACGAGCTCTCTCAAGCGGTCAGTAACCGATCTATAGTTCGTCGCAGGGCGACTATATCAGTCACAGCGTGGCGCGGCAACGGCCCTGCCGGTATGATCGCCGCCATGAGTGAGACATCGAACAGCCGCGTGCGTGAACTTCGCATCGACGCCGAGGGCGCCGGGCAGCGCATCGACAACTTCCTGCTGAAGACCCTCAAGGGGGTGCCCAAGAGCCGCATCTACCGCATCCTGCGCAAGGGTGAGGTGCGGGTGAACAAGGGGCGCATCAAGCCTACCTACAAGCTCCAGGACGGCGACCTGGTGCGTATCCCCCCCATCCGCATGGCCGAGCAGGGGGACACCGTCAACCCCGGCGAGCGGGTGCTGGAGCGCATCCGCGCCTCCATCCTCCACGAGGACAAGGCCTACCTGGTGCTGAACAAGCCCTCGGGGCTGGCGGTGCACGGCGGCAGCGGCCTCAGCTACGGGGTGATCGAGGGGCTGCGGGCCATCTACCCGGAGGCCAAATTCCTGGAGCTGGCCCACCGCCTCGATCGCGACACCTCCGGTTGTCTGCTGGTGGCCAAGAAGCGCAGCGCCCTGCGCCACTTCCACGAACTCCAGCGCGCCGGAGGGGTCGAAAAGCGCTACCTCTGTCTGGTGGCGGGGGAGTGGCAGGGCGGTCGTCGCCGCATCGACGCGCCGCTACGCAAGAACACCCTGCGCTCCGGCGAGCGGGTGGTGCGGGTGGATGGCGAGGGCAAGCCCTCGCTGAGCATCTTCGAACCCATCGAGCGCTACCAGGGGGCCACTCTGATGGGGGTTGATCTGCGCACCGGCCGCACCCATCAGGTGAGGGTGCACGCCCAGTACAGCGGTCACCCCATCGCCGGAGACGAGAAGTACGGCGACGAGGAGTTCAACCGGGCGATGGCCGAGAAGGGGCTCAAGCGGCTCTTCCTGCACGCCGCCGAGCTGCGCTTCGAGCACCCGGATGGCGGCGAACTGGACCTGCGCGCACCACTGGATGAACCCCTGGAGCAGCTGTTGCACCGACTGGAACTCAAGTCATGAGTCACGATTTCAAGCTCATCGTCTTCGACTGGGACGGCACCCTGATGGACTCCGAGGCGCGCATCGTCGCCTGCATCCGCGCCGCCGGGCGCGACCTGGAGATGCCCGAGCGTAGCGACGATGAGATCAAGAACATCATCGGTCTGGGGCTGAGCGAGGCACTCAACACCCTCTATCCCGGCGCCGACGTCGATACCCACCAGGGGATGTTCGATCGCTACCGCCACCACTACCTGGTGGGTGATGCCACCCCCTCGGAGCTGTTCGCAGGCTCCCGCGCCACCCTCGATGCCCTGGATGAGGCGGGCTACCTGCTCGCCGTGGCCACCGGTAAGGGGCGCCGGGGGCTGGACCTGGTGCTGGAGGAGACCGGCCTGCAGGGCTTCTTCGCCGCCACCCGCACCGCCGATGAGACCCGCTCCAAGCCCCACCCGCAGATGCTGGAAGAGCTGATCGACTACTTCGGCGTGGAGCCCCACGAGACCCTGATGGTGGGCGACACCGAATACGACCTGCAGATGGCCCACAACGCCCGCGCCCACTCGCTGGCGGTGAGCTACGGCGTGCACGAGCTGGAGCGGCTGCTGGCGCAGAGCCCGCTGGGCCATATCGATGCCATCGAAGAATTGAATGACTGGATACGAGGACGAAGCAATGGATGAGTGGAAGGGTGAAGAGACTCACATCGAGGGCCAGCCGAAGGCGGCCGCCAGGGGTGATGCCAGGGACGATTCCTGGCAGCGCGAGCTGATCGAAAAGCTCAGCACCGCCTCGCTCACCGAGCAGCGCCGCACCCGCCGCTGGGGGGTGTTCTTCAAGCTGCTGCTGTTCGTCTACCTGTTCGTCATCCTGATGCTGGCCATGCGCTCCCCCGAGCTGGAGGATGCCAAGCTCAAGGGCGAGGATCACGTCGCCCTGCTGGAGGTCAACGGCGTCATCTCCGATGCCACCGAGGCCAACGCCGAGACCCTCATCGAGGGGCTGCGCGAGGCCTTCGAGGACGAGCACACCAAGGGGGTCATCCTGCGCATCAACAGCCCCGGCGGCTCGCCGGTGCAGTCCGACTACGTCTATCGTGAGATTAAGCGCCTGCGTGCCGAGCACCAGGATATCCCCCTCTATGCCGTAATCGTCGACATCGGCGCCTCCGGGGCCTACTACATCGCCTCCGCCGCCGACGACATCTACGTCAACCCCTCCAGCATCGTCGGCTCCATCGGCGTGCTGATGAACGGCTTCGGCTTCACCGGCAGCATGGAGAAGCTCGGCATCGAGCGCCGCCTGCTCACCGCCGGTGAGAACAAGGGCATGCTCGACCCCTTCTCGCCGCTACAGGATAAGGATGTCGAACACGTGCAGGGCATGCTCGACGACATCCACATCAGCTGGCACAGCAATCGCGACGGTCCGCTGGGCACCGGCCGCCTGCTCGTCATCGACAACCTCTCGATCGGCACGCACCAGGTGACGGTCCGCTCCCTGGACTCGGCGGGCGGCTCGTCCTTCGACACGGTGCAGGTCGAGATC
>JBFFSW010000218.1:0-3544 GCA_041572195.1 Thiohalomonadaceae bacterium
GGCCATGACCCACTACAACTTCAAGTCGATCTTCGCTTGGAACATCATCCTCTACAACGGCTTCCTCGCGGTGGTCGGCGTGTACCTGTGGACGATGCTGGAAAAGCGTATGAACCGCTACACCACCAAGGCCGGTTTCGTCGCCTTCATCTGGCGTCTGATCCTGACCACCGGTACCGGTTCCATCTTCGGCTTCCTGGTCGCACGCCCGGGCTATGACGCCGCCATCATGGCGCCGATGTTCATCGTCATGTCCTTCAGCTTCGGCCTGGCCTTCTACATCCTGGTGATGCAGTACGCCTACAAGTGGGATGGTCGTCCGCTGGGTGATGCCATCCAGCAGCGCCTGAAGAAGCTGCTGATGGTGTTCATCGGTGGTGTCTTCTACTTCACCCTGGCGCAGCACCTGACCAACCTCTACGCCACCGAGCACCACGGCATCGAGGCCTTCATCCTGCGCGATGGCGGGATCTTCACCACCCTCTTCTGGGTTGGCCAGATCCTCATCGGCACCGTGGCCCCGCTGGCGATCTTCGCCTCCAGCCTCGGCCAGCAGGCCAAGTGGGTGGGCATCGGCTCGCTGCTGGTGATCCTCGGCGGTATCGCCCAGCTGTACGTGATCATCATCGGTGGTCAGGCCTATCCGCTGGAGCTCTTCCCCGGCTTCGAGGTGAGCAGCAGCTACGCCGACGGCGTGGTCAATGCCTACAGCCCGACCCTGGCGGAGACCCTGCTCGGCCTCGGCGGCATCGCCTTCGCCCTGGCGCTGGTGACCGTCGCGGTCAAGGCCCTGCGCCTGCTGCCGGCCAGCCTCGCCGACGAGGCAGTGGACCCGCACGCCAAGTAAGCGCGTCCATCCCGGCCGACGGAGACCGATGTTCCCGCGAGGGGCATCGGTTTTCGTCTGTTAGGGCTATTTAAATGCACCCTATTCGCCCCCATAATTAGCGCATCGCATATTGAGAGGTCACCATGAGCCAGCAGGAACACCCCTTCGCGCAATACGTCCGCATCCTCGGCAAGGGCCGCAACGGCTCGCGCGGTCTCACCGCCGACGAGAGCTACGAGGCCTTCCGCATGATCATGAACGATGAGGTGGAGCCGATGCAGCTGGGCGCCTTCCTGATGCTGATGCGCGTCAAGGAGGAGACCCCTGAGGAGGTGGCCGCCTCGGTGCGCGCCATCCGCGAGACCCTGACGCTGCCCTCCTCCCTTCCCCAGGTGGACCTGGACTGGTCCTCCTACGCGGGCAAGAAGCGCATCCTCCCCTGGTACCTGCTGGCCACCCGACTGATGGCCGACAACGGCATCAAGATCTTCATGCACGGCGCCAGCGGCCATACTGCCGGGCGCATCTACACCAAGAACGTGCTGCCCGAACTGGGCCTGCCAGTGGCCACCTCGCTGGCCGAGGCGGCCGAGCAGATCGAGGCCGACAACTTCGCCTATCTCGACCTGGAACAGCTCAGCCCCAAGCTGCACGAGATCATCGAGCTACGCCCCCTGCTCGGCCTTCGCTCGCCGGTGCACACCATCGCCCGCATGCTCAACCCCTTCGACGCCCCGGCAGTGATGCAGGGGATCTTCCACCCCGGCTACCGCCCCACCCACCAGGAGGCGGGGCTGATGCTGGAGATCCCGCGCATGACCGTGATCAAGGGCGAGGGCGGCGAGATCGAGCGCAACCCCGACATGGAGGTGCAGCTGCAGGGGGTCTACGGCGGCGAGATGAAGGACGAGACATGGCCCGCCATGTTCGACAAGCGCCACGTGCGCCCGGATGAGATGAACATCCCCGACCTGGTCGCCGTCTGGCGCGGCGAGAAGGCCGACGAGTACGCCGAGGGGGCCATCATCGGCACCGTCGCCGTCAGCCTCTACACCCTGGGCCGTGCCGCCAGCCGCGAGGAGGCCGAATCCCAGGCTCGCGCCATGTGGGATGGGCGTGACAAGGGGCGCCTCGCCTAAGCATGTCCCGCCTGCTCTTCGCCGCGCCGCACAAGTCCACCGGCAAGACCACCCTCAGCCTCGGCATCGCCGCCGCCCTCAAACAGCGGGGGCTGGGGGTGCAGCCGTTCAAGAAGGGACCGGACTACATCGACCCCATGTGGCTGGGGCTGGCCGCCGGCCGCCCCTGTTACAACCTCGACTTCCACACTCAGGGTGATGACGAGCTTATTGGCGAAGTGGCCCGCCGCGACGCCGACATCACCCTCATCGAGGGCAATATGGGGCTGTTCGACTCCCTGGATGTCGAGGGCCGCGGCAGCAACGCGGCGCTGGCCGTACTGCTCGACACCCCGGTGGTACTGGTGCTGGACGCCCGCGGCGCCACCCGCTCACTGGTGCCGCTGATCCTCGGCTTCCAGGCCTTCGAGCCGCGGCTCAACATCGTCGGTCTGATCCTCAACCAGGTGGGCGGCCCGCGCCACGAGATGCGCCTGCGTGAGGCGATCGGCCACTACTGCGATCTGCCCATCCTCGGGGCTGTACACCGCGATGAGCGGCTGGCCATCGACGAGCGCCACCTGGGGCTCACCCCCAGCAACGAGGCCGCCGAGGCGCTGGAGGTGCTGGAGCGCATTCGCGACATCGTCGCCGAGCGCATCGACCTGGATGCCCTGCTGGAACTGGCGGGTCAGGCCCCCGCCCTGCCTCGTCCGGAGCCTGTCGAAGCCGACGGCGTCACCAACGGCCCGCGCATCGGCATCAGCCGCGACGCCGCCTTCGGCTTTTACTACCCGGGGGACCTGGAGGCGCTGGAGCGTCATGGCGCCGAGCTGGTACCCATCGACACCCTGGGTGATGAGGCCCTGCCTGAAAACCTCGATGGCCTGCTGCTAGGCGGCGGCTTCCCCGAGACCCAGGCCGCCGCGCTCGCGGCCAACGCCCCGCTACGCGCGGCCATCAAGGCGGCCATCGAGGGCGGCCTGCCCACCTACGCCGAGTGCGGCGGGCTGATGTACCTCTGTCGCGCCATCGAGTGGAACGGGGAGCGCCACGAGATGGTCGGCGTCATCCCCGCCGAGGCGCTGATGGAGGCCAAACCCCAGGGGCGTGGTTACGTGGAGCTTGAAGAAACCGCGCACACCCCTTGGCCGCTGGGCGGTGGCTTCCTCCCCGCCCATGAGTTCCACTACTCGCGCCTGCGGGGGCTGCCCGAGCCGCTACCCGAGGGTTTCGGTTATGCTTATGAGCTTAAGCGCGGCAGTGGCATCGATGGTCGCCACGACGGCCTGGTCTACAAGAACCTGTTGGCCAACTACTGTCACCTGCGCGATGTCCAGGGCAACCACTGGACCGAGCGCTTTATCGAATTCATTCTGAGAAGGAAGAAACCATGATCACACTCACCCCCAAGGCCGCCGAGCAGGTCCGTCTCTCCGCCGAACAGAGTCAGCTTCCCGCTGAGTGGGTGCTGCGCCTGGCGGCCAAAAAGAACCCCGACGGCTCCATGGAGTACGGCATGGGCTTCGACGAGGCCAAGGACGACGACCTGGTGTTCAAGAGCGAGAAGGTGGAGATCGCCATCTCCGGCCAGTAC
>JBFFSW010000219.1:0-3523 GCA_041572195.1 Thiohalomonadaceae bacterium
GCATCCTCGGCCTGATCTTCACCCCGCGCCAGGAGGACCCGCAGATCTCGGTGCCGATGGTGGACATCTTCGTCCAGTACCCTGGCGCCTCCTCCGAGCAGGTGGCCAGCCTCGCCATCGACCCGCTGGAGCGGATCATGAGCGAGATCCCCGGGGTCAAGCACGTCTACTCCGCCTCCATGCACGGCGAGGGCATGGTCACCGTGCGCTTCGAGGTGGGCGAGCAGCTTGGTCCCTCCATCGTTAAGGTGCACGACAAGATCCAGTCCAACATGGACAGGATCCCCCCTGGCGTGGCGATGCCGCTGGTCAAGCCCAAGGGCATCGATGACGTGCCGGTGGTGACCCTCACTCTCTGGTCTGAGTCGGTAGACGACGGGGTGCTGCGCACCCTCTCGCTGGACCTGTTGCAGAGCCTCAAGCAGATCCCCGACACCGGTCAGGGCTTCGTCGTCGGCGGCCGCTCCGAGCAGGTGCGGGTGGAGGTGCGCCCCGAGCGCCTCTCCGGCTACGGCATCTCTCTGGAGCAGGTGGCCAACACCATCCGCACCGCCAACAGTGAGCAGCGCGCCGGCAGCATGGAGGCCGGGGACCAGTTCTTCACCGTCAACACCGGCGCCTTCCTGCGCACCGCCGAGGATGTGGCGCGGCTGGTGGTCGCCAGCCACAACGGTCTGCCGGTCTACGTGCGCGACGTGGCCGAGGTCTTCCAGGGCCCGGCCGAGGCCAGCCAGCTGGTGCACTACTACACCGGCCCCGCCTACGCGGGGGAGGGGGTGGCCGATGGGCTGCCCGCGGTAACCGTGGCCATCGCCAAGAAGGAGGGCTCCAACGGCGTCACCGTGGCCAACGCCATCATCGACAAGGTGGAGAGCCTCAAGGGCCGCCTGATCCCGGACAACGTCAACGTCAGCCTCACTCGCAACTACGGCGCCACCGCCGACCAGAAGGTGAACGAGCTGATCTTCAAGCTGTTCATCGCCACCGCCCTGGTGGTGGTGCTGGTGTGGTGGCAGCTGGGCGTGCAACCGGCGATGGTGGTGCTGTTCGTCATCCCGGTGGTGATCCTGGTCACCGTCTTCTCCGCCTGGGTGCTGGGCTTCACCATTGATCGCGTTTCACTGTTCGCGCTGATCTTCTCCATCGGCATCCTGGTGGACGATGCCATCGTAGTGGTGGAGAACATCTACCGACGCTGGCTGGAGAAGGGGGAGATGGACACCGCTACCGCGGTGGACGCAGTACGCGAGGTGGGTAACCCCACCATCCTCGCCACCTTCACCGTCATCGCCGCGCTGATGCCCATGGGCTTCGTCTCCGGGATGATGGGGCCGTACATGGCGCCGATCCCGGCGCTGGGCTCGGTGGCGATGATCTTCTCGCTGTTCGCCGCCTTCATCTTCGCCCCCTGGCTGGCGATGCGCATCCGCCCGACCATGGAGAAGCTGCACCAGGCCGAGGCCCATGAGCAGAAGCAGAGCGAGAAGCTGGAGAAGCTGTTCCGTGGCGTGTTGATGCCGATCATCCAGAACCGCCGCATTGGCCGCGCCACCCTGTTCACCATCATCGCCCTGTTCTTCGTCTCCTGCTCGCTCTTCTACTTCAAGTGGGTGACGGTGAAGATGCTGCCGCTGGACAACAAGCCGGAGTTCAGCGTGGTGATCGACATGCCCGAGGGCACCGCCCTGCCGGTCACCGCCAACCTCACCGCACGCATGGCCGCCGAGCTGCGCACCCTGGAGGAGGTGACCGCCCTGCAGAGCTACAGCGGCACCGCCCAGCCCTTCGATTTCAACGGCATGGTGCGCCACTACTACCTGCGCCGTGACCCGTGGCAGGGCGAGATCCACGTGCAGCTGCTGGACAAGGGTGATCGCTCTCGCAGCTCGCACGAGATCGCCGTCGCCGCTCGCGAGCTGCTGACGCCAATGGCCCGTGAGCAGGGCGCGCGCATCACGGTGGTGGAGATGCCGCCCGGCCCGCCGGTGCTGCAGGCGATGGTGGCCGAGGTATACGGCCCCGACGCCGAGACCCGCCGCGAGGTGGCCCGGCACCTGACCGAGGTGTTCGAGCAGGCCGAGGGGGTGGTCGATGTCGACAACTACATGCAGCAGCCCTACGACATCTGGCGCTTCGAGGTGGATACCGAGAAGGCGGTACGTCGCGGCATCTCGGTGGACACCATCAACCGCAACCTAGCCATGGCCATGGGCGGCTACCGGCTCGGCGACATCAAGCAGGGCACGGTGCTCGACCCCACCTACATCGTCATCCAGGTGCCGCTGGCCAGCCGCGCGCAGATCTCCCGCCTCGGCGATCTGCCCATCCCTACCCAGGACGGCAAGAGCCTGCCGCTGGCCGAGCTGGGGCGCTTCAGCAAGGTCCCGCAGGACCCGGTTATCTACCACAAGGACCTGCGCCCGCTGGAGTACGTGGTCGGCGAGGCGGCGGGGGAGTATGGCGCGCCCATCTACGGCATCTTCGCCGTCGAGGAGTTGCTGAAGGATTACGAGACCCCGGACGGCGTCACCATATCCGGCGAGATGCTCGGCGCCCCCGCCGACACCGGCCGCTCCGCCTTTGAGTGGACCGGCGAGTGGACCGTCACCTACGAGACCTTCCGTGACATGGGCGCCGCCTTCGGCGTGGCCCTGATCCTCATCTACATCCTGGTGGTGTGGGAGTTCGGCAACTTCATGGTGCCGGCGGTGATCATGGCCCCCATCCCGCTGACCCTCATCGGCATCATCCCCGGCCACATGATCACCGGCGCCGAGTTCACCGCCACCTCGATGATCGGCTTTATCGCCCTGGCGGGCATCATCGTGCGCAACTCCATCCTGCTGGTGGACTACTCCATGCACCAGGTGCAGAACGGCATGGATGTGCGTGATGCGGTGATCCAGTCGTGCAAGACCCGTACCCGCCCCATCCTCATCACCGCCCTGGCCCTGGTCGGGGGCTCCTGTGTCATCTACTTCGATCCCATCTTCCAGGGCATGGCTATCTCGCTGATGTTCGGCGTGCTGGTCTCCACCCTGCTGACCCTGGTGGTGATCCCGCTCGGCTGTATCACCGCCAAGGCCGCCTTCTGCCCGGTCGACGCCGAGGGCAACGGTAACGGCAACTGTCAGCTGGGCGTGAGCGAAGCGGAGGCGGGTGGCAGTGCCGCCGCCGCCTTCAGCGTCGCCGGCGATGTCGCCATCGGCCTCGGCCGCGACCTCCTCAACGACCTCAAGGGCTGGGGTAGCGCCATGGCCTCGCTACCGGGCGTGGTCAGCGAACACCTCGGCAAGCGCGAGGCCGCCGTGGAGGCCGCGCCTGCGCCAGCGTCTGCGCCAACTCCGGCTCCCGCGCCGGAACCGGTGCACGAGCCGGTACACGAGCCGGTAATCGAGGAGCCGAAGCCTGCTCCTGAGCCGGAACCTGAGCCGGAACCCGAGCCGGAACCCGAGCCGGAACCCGAGCCGGAACCCGAGCCGGAACCCGAGCCGGAACCCGAGCCGGAACCCGAGCCGGAACC
>JBFFSW010000220.1:0-3521 GCA_041572195.1 Thiohalomonadaceae bacterium
GATGACCGTGAGCCTGTACCTCAACATCCTCAACATCTTCACCAGCCTGCTGCACATCCTCGGCGCCCTCTCCGGCGACGATTGAGCACTGGCACTGTAATAACCCCACAAGCCCCGCACCTCGCGGGGCTTGTCGTATCGGGAGGAAGAAGAATGGATTGGGTCATGCTCGGCTCGGCGTTCCTGCTGGTGATGCTGCTGGCGCTCAACTGGCGCAACGTCAAACCGATGATTGAGAACAGCCCCAAGGGCTCCGCCGCCGACTGGAAGGCGGCGATCATCCCGCTGGCCCTGGTGGCCGGGTTTATCGCCCTGCTGGTGAAGATGGTCTAACGGCGTCGGCCGTTGAGCTGGTACTTGATCACCGCCTCGTTGTGCTCCTCCAGGGTGGCGGAGAAGACGTGGCGCCCCTCGCCGGTGGCGACGAAGTAGAGGGCCTCGCCATCCAGCGGGTGCAGGGCGGCGTTGATCGCCTCGCGCCCGGGCATGGCGATGGGGGTGGGCGGCAGGCCCTTGCGAGTGTAGGTGTTGTAGGGGGTGTCGCGGCGCAGGTCGGCGCGGCGGATGTTGCCGTCGTAGGCCTCGCCCATGCCGTAGATCACCGTCGGGTCGGTCTGCAGCTTCATCTTCTTCTTCAGGCGACGGACGAAGACCCCGGCGATGGCGCCCCGCTCCTCGGGTACGCCGGTCTCCTTCTCGACGATCGAGGCCATGATCAACACTTCGTAGGGATTCCCGTAGGGGAGCATCTTGTCGCGCTCCAGCCAGGCCTGCCCCAGATAGGCCTCCATCGCCGCCTGGGCACGGCGCAGGAAGGCGATATCGGTGGTGCCACGGGGGAAGTGGTAGGTATCGGGCAGGAAGCGCCCCTCCAGGTGGCTCTCCTCGGGCAGCCCCAGGGCCGCCGCCAGCGCCGCCATGAGCTCCTCACGACTCCCCTCCCCCGTCAGTGTCTGCTCGATGGCCGGATGTTCGCGTACCGCCGCCAGCGTCTCCCACAGGTTCCACCCCTCGACCAGGGTCAGCTCGTGCTGGAAGGTGCGGCCGCTGCTCAGCAGGCCCAACAGCCCCATGGGAGTGATCCCCGGCTCGATGCGATACTCCCCTGCCTGGATGGCGGCGGCCTTGCCCTCAAGGCGGGCCAGCCAGCGGAAGTACGTGGGCTGCTCGATCAACCCCTCTTCGGCCAGACGTCGCCCTACCGTGGCGGCAGAGCTACCGGGCGGCACAGCAAACAGCCGCGGCTCATCAAGCGAGAGCGGCCCATTGGCGAACTCGTCGTAGGTCATCCACACCCACCCGGCCAGCAGCGAGCCGAGCAGCAGCAGCATCCCGATCAGTTTGAACAGCAGCTCACGCATGTGATTATCCCAACAGTCCGGCCAGACGACGATATACCGGTCCCGGTTGCCAGTTCAGCGCCCCACCGGCCATATCCAGGCTTCGCACCGGCCAGAGGCCGATGAGGCTGTTGCAGAGCATCAGCTCGTCGGCCTTGTGTAGATCATCGGGGTACAGCTCCCGCTCCTCTAACTCCACCTGGGCCTTCAACTCGGCCAGCACGGTGCCAGCGACGCCGCAGGTGCCCAGCTTCGGCGTCAGCAGTCGTCCACTGCGGGCCAGCAGCAGGTTGCTCATCACCCCCTCGATGAGCCGTCCCGCCCCGTCCAGCATCAACCCCTCCTGGTACTCATCGCCCCACTCGTTGCGCGCCAGCACCTGCTCCAGGCGGTTGAGGTGCTTGATCCCGGCCAGGGCTGGGCTGCAGCCCAGACGGGTGTCGCACAGGCGCACGGCGACGCCGTCGCGATAGTAGCTCTCAGGATACTCCGGCAGCGGGTGACGGGAGAGGATACGCCGAGGCACCGGCAGCTCGGGGGCACGGTAACCACGACCGCCTGAGCCACGGCTGAGGATCAGCTTGACCACGCAGGCGGCCTCAGCGGCGGCACAGGCGGCGATCTCACTCAGCAGCAGGGGTTCATCGGGAAGGGGGATGTTGAGCCGCTGACAGCCCAGGGCGAGACGCTGGTAATGGCGTGACCAACGGCGCGGGACACCGTCGAACACCGCCAGGGTCTCGAACAGGCCGTCGCCGTAATGCAGGGCGCGGTCGTCGGCGGGGATGGAGTCCGTGGAGTTGCCGTCGACCAGAATCATGGCGGGTAGATGAAAAACGGCGCCCGAGGGCGCCGTCTTTCGTTTAGGCCTTGCCCAGCACCAGGGTGCCGTTGGTGCCGCCGAAGCCGAAGGAGTTGGAGAGCGCCACCTCGATCTTGCTCTGGCGCGCCTCACCGGCGACGTAGTCGAGGTCGCAGCCCTCGTCCGCCTCAAAGATGTTGATGGTGGGCGGGGCCACCTGATCCTTGAGCGCCAGGGCGGTGAAGATGGTTTCGATGCCACCGGCGGCACCCAGCAGGTGGCCGGTCATGGACTTGGTGGAGGACATCATCAGCTTGTAGGCGTGGTCGCCGAAGCAGGCCTTGGCCGCGGAGGTCTCGGCGATGTCACCGGCCGGAGTGGAGGTGCCGTGGGCGTTGATGTAGTCGACCACCTCGGGGTTGAGACCGGCGTTACGCAGGGCCGCCTGCATGCAGCGCTTGGCCCCCTCGCCGCCCGGCGCGGGCATGGTCATGTGGTAGGCGTCGCCGCTCATGCCGTAGCCCAGCACCTCGGCGTAGATGGTGGCGCCGCGGGCCTTGGCGTGCTCGTACTCCTCCAGCACCACCACACCGGCGCCGTCGCTGAGGACGAAGCCGTCGCGGTCCTTGTCCCAGGGGCGGGAGGCGGTCTGCGGGTCGTCGTTGCGGGTGGAGAGCGCGCGGGCCGAGGCGAAGCCGCCGAGGCCGGTGGGCGAGGTGGCCATCTCGGCACCGCCCGCCAGCATCACGTCGGCGTCGCCGTACTCGATGATGCGCGAGGCATCACCGATGCTGTGGGTACCAGTGGCACAGGCGGTGACCAGGGCGATGTTGGGGCCCTTGAGGCCATACATCATGGAGACGTGGCCGGAGATCATGTTGATGATGTTGCTGGGCACGAAGAAGGGCGAGATCTTGCGCGGACCGCCGCGGTTGAAGGCCTCGCTGCCCTTCTCGATGCCGGGCAGACCGCCGATGCCGGAGCCGATGGCCACGCCGATGCGCTCGGCGTTCTCCTCGGTCACCTCAATCCCGGAGTCCTTGAAGGCCTCCATGGCGGCGGCGATGCCGTAGTGGATGAAGGGGTCCATCTTCTTGGCTTCCTTGGCCGGGATGTAGTCGGCGATATCGAAATCGCGCACCGAACCACCGAACCTGACCGCGAAATCGCTGACGTCGAAGTGGGTGATCGGACCGATACCGCTCCTGCCCGCCAGGATGTTCTCCCAGGAATCCTTTACGTTCAGCCCGACCGGGCTGACCATACCGAGACCGGTGATAACGACGCGACGTTTAGCCAAGGGACGACCCTCTCAATAAATTCTTTAAATCGAATATGCAAAGGGCCGCGGCCCCGCGATGGCGGCGGCGGCCCCGGTA
>JBFFSW010000221.1:0-3520 GCA_041572195.1 Thiohalomonadaceae bacterium
GGTCAATGTTGCGGTCTGGGCGCTTCAGCCCCCAGATGCGCCGCGAGGGGTAGGCCTCGAAGTGGGCAGCCATGTCCTCGTGCACCAGCCGTTGCAGGTCCACCCCCACCCCACGGTAGCTGCGGATCACCACGTCGGTGCACACCCCGGTGTCGGCGGGTACGTCACCACCCGGATAGGCGATGGTGCGGTAGGTGCCGTCATAGCTCACCCGGTGGCGGGTGCGCTCCAGCGCCGCCGCGCTCAGGGCCTGGGCGAAGGGGCCGGGAGGAAGGGAGCCCGCGTGCAGCGGTGCGGCCAGCAGCAGCGGCAAAAGGAGGAGGCTGTATCGGCATGCGTTCATATGCGATTCGAGCCACCCCAGCGCCTGGAGTTCCCTAGCCCTCCACCGCGAGGATGATCAGGTCGCCCGCCTTGACCGGCTTGCGCGTGAGCGCGCCGCTGGGGTGGGTGATGACGTGGGTGTCGTAGTCGTTGTGGTCGTTCTTGAGGAACTGCCGCTCACCGGCGGGGATCCAGCCCAGCACCTTGAGGTTGGACCAGCAGGCGGTGATCAGCTCATCGAAACACTTGCCGCAGAAGCGGTCCCCTTCCTCCACCCGCTGACTGTGCAGGCGGTTGCCGCCGCTCAGACTCAGCAGGCCGGTGAGCCACTGGCTGACCACGCCGCGGTTGTAGATCAGCTTGGCCAGGATGCGCTCGATCAGCACCGTCGAGGGGATCACCGTATCCACCCCGGCGCTGATGAAGAGGCTGCGACAACGGGGGTTGATCATCTCGGCGATAATGCGCGCGGGCCTGGCCTGGGTGATGGTGTACTCGCGCGCGCTCTTCGCCAGCAGGATGGTGCGGGCATCGATATCCCCCTTGTCCTCTCCCAGGTCCAGCCCCTGCTCAAGCCACTCCCCCTTGGAGGAGAGGACGATGGCGCAGTCGACCTCCCCCCCCTCGGTGGCGGCGCGCCACAGGGCATCGTCGGTCAGGGCGCCGCTGAACACCGTATCTTCGTCCGCCTCGACCTCGTCCTGGGTGAGGATGACGGGGGTGACTGCCTGCGCCGGATAGGCCCTCAGCTGGGCGGCCACCTCGCGGCAGCGCTCGTAGGGTCCGACCAGCAGCACGCGGCTCACCGCGGAGGGGCGTACCCTGGGCGCGCCCCCCTCGCAGACCTCCGCGCGGTAACTCTCCTGACTCCAGCGTGAGGTCGACTTGAGCAGCGGGTTGCCCTTTTCGGTGAGGATCACCAGACGGTCGGCGGCGCTCGGAATGTAGTCACAGGCCGCCTGGGAGAAGACCCCCACCCGCTTGCCCTCATCGACGCCGAGCAGCCCGCGGGTGATAGTGTCGGCGGGCATGAAGCCCACCATGTTGCACTTGCGCTCGGCCAGCCAGCGGCCCAGCTCGAACAGGCGGGCGTTCCAGCCCTCGCTGTTCAGGGTCTCCTCGGAGACCAGCTGAGAGAACGGTACGGCGTAGATATTGGAGTAACTGCCGTAGGTGAGCGCGTCGATGACGAAATCGCTCACCCCCTCGTAGAGACAGGAGAGCGCGGCGAGGCGCGAGACCATCAGCTCGGAGAAGATCAGCGCATCGGTGCCGCAGGTCTCGAAGTAGTGGCGGTTCTCGCGGTAGATGAGCTCAGCGGCGACGAACATCTCATCGCCCTGCTCCCGGCTGAGGTGCTTGAGCGCCAGCACCGAGAGGATGCTGCGCACGTTCTTACCGCGCCGCTTCTTCACCCCCGCGACCACCACCGCGGCCTCGGCGTGGGCGGCGTTGGCGCGACCCAGGACGTCGAAGTCGGCGCTGTCGCCGCGGCAGTAGGAGACATAACGGGCGTCGAAGTGATAGGGGGCCAGCGGCGTATCACCGTCCATCTCGGCGACCACCACCACCTGCTTCTTCTCCGGCGCGTCGTCACCGGTGAGGGTGTAGACCAGGCCCGGCACCTTCTCGTTCCAGCCGCAGATGAGCACGTGACCCTTGTGGTTGATCTGCGCCATGCCGCGCATGCGCGACATCGCCGACTCGCGCACCCGGTTGGTGGCGACGATAAGCACGCCGATCAGGCTGGTCACGCCGATGAAGGGCACCGCCGCCACCAGCACCATCCCCTGCGGGCTGGAGGGGTAGAGGTCACCGGTGGTGAAGCCGCTGCCCATGAAGGTGAACATCCACAGGAAGGCGTCGGTGAAGGAGATGAAGGCGAAGGGGTTGTCGATGTTCATCTCCCGCGCGTGGCTCGCCTCGAAGTACTGCAGCAGGATCACCATGGTCGAAAGCACCAGGGTGTAGAGGAAGATCACGTAGAGGAACATGCCGCTGCGGTTGAGCAGCTTGATCAGGTAAGCCCCGACCGCGCCGCCGGTCACCACCTCATTGCCCATGCGATCGTAGGCAGTGGAGCGTCGCTTGGCCCAGTAGGTGAGGAAGAGGAAGAGCGTGGAAAGGACGAGGATAAACCAGTGGCCGCCCTTGCCATCCACGAGGTCCAGCTCCTCGAACACCTCCACCACCACCGGGTGGAAGGGGATGGGCTCGCGAATCAGCGCCCGCTCCAGCGGCAGCAGATTGGAGAACTCCTTGCGCAGCGGGTTCCAGTTGGCTACCAGCTGGCGGATGAAGGCCTCCAGACGCACCTCGTCGAGCCGCCGGGAGGCCGCCAGATAGGCGGTCACCGAGAGGGTTTCCTTCTCAACGCCCTGCGCATCCTGAATATTAGCCGCGCCGTAGTAGGGCAGCTTGGCGCTCAACGAGTCGATCACCGCGGGGGGGATAGGCAGGGTGAGTAGTTCGTCGCCCACATCGAAGGGCTGGCCGGTAATGACGACCGCGTCCACCTCCCCCGCCCTCAGACGCTCACTCGACTCGCTGACGCTGAGCTCCACGGCGAAATAGTCGATCCCCTTGCGCATGCCGATCTCCGCCAGCACGTCCATGGCGTTGCGGTGACTGCCCGAGCCGGGCGGACCGAGGGCGATGGAGCGCTTCTGCAGGTCGCGCAGGATGCGAATCGTGGAGTCGCCACGCACCAGGATCTGCACATACTCAGGAAACAACGGCACCAACGCGGCGAATCCATCCTCGATCAGGTAGCCGTTTTTACCGTAGTAGCTGTAGTGGGCGATATCGTTCTGCACCAGGGCGATGTCCAGCTCGCCACGCCCCAGGCCCTGGATGTTGTCCACCGTGCCACGGGTCGGCACCGCCTTGTGACCATCGCCCCCCAGCAGCACGGCCAGCTGCGAGGCGAAGCGGTAGTAGTCGCCGCTGGGATGGCCGCTGCCGATACGCAGCATCTCATCAGCGGCCTGGACGGAAACGGCGAACAGGGAAAGCAGGGCGAACAGATAGAGCCTGGCGGTGGGCACGGCGGTCCCTCTCATTATTTTTGGAATTTTTCTTATGTTAAAGAAAAAGGCCCCGTCTTCCGACGGGGCCTTTTCTCTGTTTGGCGGAGAGGGAGGGAAACCCACATTTATACAACTAACCCTTTCCTATCAGGGTGTTACAGAAACAA
>JBFFSW010000222.1:0-3505 GCA_041572195.1 Thiohalomonadaceae bacterium
CTCCATGTCCGCCTGCTGCAGGTAGGCGGTGAAACGGTGCAAATACTGCTCGTAGGGCAGGATGGCGTGGGTATCGGCCTGGAAGAAGGAGATGTACCAGATGCCGAGCAGGGCCATCACCACCGGCATATTGCGCTCCAGCGGAGCCTCCAGGAAGTGGCGGTCCATGGCATGGGCCCCCTCCAGCAGCTCGATGAAGCGCTCGTAACCCAGGTAGAGGATGATGGGCAGGCCTATGGCCGACCAGAGCGAGTAGCGCCCACCGACCCAGTCCCAGAACTCGAACATGTGGCGGGTGTCGATGCCGAACGCGGCCACCGCCTCGGCGTTGGTGGAGACGGCGACGAAGTGCTGGGCCACCGCGGCCTCGTCACGCAGGTGCTCGATCAGCCAGCGGCGGGCGGTGTGGGCGTTGGTCAGGGTCTCCTGGGTGGTGAAGCTCTTGGAGGAGACGATGAAGAGGGTGGTCTCCGGGTTCAGGCGCTTGAAGGTCTCGGCCACGTGGCTGCCGTCGACGTTGGAGACGAAGTGTACCTCGATGCCCATGTCGGCGTAGTGCTTGAGCGCCTCGGTGACCATCAGCGGCCCCAGGTCGGAGCCGCCGATGCCGATGTTGACCACACTGTCGATGCGCTTGCCGGTGTGGCCCAGCCAGTCCCCGCCGTGGACCTTGGCGGCGAAGTCACGCATCTTCCCAAGCTCCGCGTTGACCCGCGGCATCACATCCTCGCCGTCGACGTAGACTGGCTCGCCGGAGCGGTTACGCAGGGCGGTGTGCAGCACCGCGCGGTGCTCGGTGAAGTTGATCTTCTCGCCGCAGCACATGCGCCGTGCCCAGCCGGGCACGTCCTCCTGCTCGGCCAGTGCCAGCAGCAGGCGGAAGGTCTCGTCGGTGATGCGGTTCTTGGAGAAGTCGAGCAGAATATCGCCGAAACGCAGGGAAAACTTGTCGAACCGACTGGGATCGGCAGCGAACATATCGCGCATATGCAGGTCGCTAACCTGACGGAAATGCTCCTGAAGCGCCTTCCAGGCGGGACTGCGGCTGACATCGCTCATGGGGCGCCATTCTAAACCAGCGCACGACCCCATGCCCAGCCATTGTTTTCGACGGGCAAGACGTTCTATCCCGTTCGCGTTATAATAGGCGGCTTTGTGTCACCGCGGTGTGCCGCGGAAACAAGAACAACCAGGTAGCCTTGACCATGACCGCGAACAGCGACAAGCAACTTCGAGCCCGTGTAAAACTCTTCGGCAACCTGCTCGGCAGGGTGCTGGAGCAGCAGGCTGGCAAAGACGTACTGGATGCCGTCGAAACCCTGCGCAAGGGCTACATCAACCTGCGCAAGGCCGACAACGAGCGCAAGCGCCAGACCCTCAACCACCTGATCGAAGGGCTGGAGCCCGACACCGTCAACCACGTGGTGCGCGCCTTCACCCTCTACTTCAGCCTGGTAAACATCGCCGAGGAGGCCTACCAGCACCGTGAGCGCCGCCGTCAGGTCAGCTCCGGGCGTCCGCTCTGGACCGGCTCCTTCGACTCGGTGCTGCGCGAGTTCCACAAGGCCAACATCCCGCTGGACGAGATTCAGGGGGTGCTCGACCGCCTCGCCTACATGCCGGTCTTCACCGCCCACCCCACCGAGGCCAAGCGCCGCACGGTGATGGAGAACCTGCGCCGCATCTTCGTCATCAGCGAGCAGCTCAACGACCTGCGCCTGGGGCGCGAGGCGCGCGACGGCATCACCCGTCGCCTGCAGAGCGAGATCGAGATCCTCTGGCGTACCGACGAGGTGCGCGCCAACAAGCCCGCGGTGCGCGACGAGATCAAGAACGGCCTCTTCTACTTCCGTGAATCGCTGTTCGACGCGGTGCCCGAGGTCTATCGCAACCTGGAGAAGGCGGTGAAACGGGTCTACGGGCACGACAGCCAGATCAAGGTGCCCAACTTCTTCCGCTTCGGCTCCTGGATCGGCGGTGACCGTGACGGCAACCCCTTCGTCACCCACGACACCACCATCGAGGCGGTGCGCCTGCACCAGCGCGAGGTGGTGCGCATGTACCTGCGCCGCATCACCGACCTGAGCCATGTGCTGACCCACTCCAGCCGCCTCTGCACCCCCAGCGCCGAGTTTAGCGCCTCCCTGGAGCAGGATGAGGGCGATTGCGCCGAGGTCTTTACCAATAAGATCAATCGCTTCGCCACCGAGCCCTATCGTCGCAAGCTCTACCTGATGCGCCATCGCATGCGCATGACCCTGGACAACATCGAGGCGCGCATGGAGGGCGGCAGCGTCGCCCTCTACGCCCAGGCCTACAACGATGAGAAGCAGTTCCTCAACGACCTCTATCTGATCCGCGACTCGCTGCGCAGCCACGGCGATGGCAGCGCCGCCGACGGCGAGCTGCGCGACCTGATCCACCTGGCGGAGACCTTCGGCTTCCACCTGGTGCATCTGGACGTACGCCAGGAGTCCACCCGCCACAGCGACACCGTGGCCGCGATCCTCGCCGCCCAGCCGCGGCCCATCGACTACAACGCCCTGGACGAGGCTCAGCGCCTGGAGCTGCTGGGCAAGCTGATCGAGGGCGACGCCCTGGTGATCGACAAGAGCGCCATGGCCGAGGAGCTGGCCGAGTGCCTCACCGTCTTCGAGACCATGGCCCAGCTGCGTCAGGAGGTGAGCGATGAGGCCTTCGGCGCCTACGTCATCTCCATGACCCACGCCGCCAGCCACATCATGGAGGTGATGCTGCTGGCCCGTCAGGCCGGTCTGGCCGGTCGCACGGACGAGGGCGAGTGGTTCTGCCACATCGAGATCTCGCCGCTGTTCGAGACCATCGAGGATCTGGCCCACATCGAGCCGGTGATGTCCGCGCTGCTGGACAACCCCGCCTACGGCGCCCTGCTTAAGGCCTCCGGCAACACCCAGGAGGTGATGCTGGGCTACTCCGACTCGTGTAAGGACGGCGGCATCCTCGCCTCCGCCTGGAACCTCTACAAGGCGCAGCGCCGCATCACCGAGATGGCCGCCGAGCGCAACTTCGAGATCCGCCTGTTCCACGGCCGCGGCGGCACCGTCGGTCGCGGCGGCGGCCCCACCCACGAGGCGATCCTCTCCCAGCCCGCGGGCACCGTGCACGGCCAGATCAAGTTCACCGAACAGGGCGAGGTGCTCTCCTACAAGTACAGCAACCACGAGACCGCGGTCTACGAGCTGACCATGGGGGTCTCCGGCCTGCTCAAGGCCAGCCGCTGCCTGATCGACCCGCCCAAGGCCGACAACCCCGCCTTCCTCTCGACCATGGAGTCGCTGGCGGTCGAGGGCGAGAGGGCCTACCGCGAGCTCACCGACGGCAGCGCGGGCTTCCTCGACTACTTCTACGAGGCCACCCCGGTCACCGAGATCGGCCTGCTCAACATCGGCTCGCGTCCCTCCCACCGCAAGAAGGGCGACCGCTCCAAGGGCTCGGTGCGCGCCATCGCCTGGGTCTTCGGCTGGGC
>JBFFSW010000223.1:0-3469 GCA_041572195.1 Thiohalomonadaceae bacterium
CATGGCGACCAGGACGACGATAAAGCCGGTCATCAGGAAGCCGCCCATGAAGCTGAAGTCCGTGCGGGTGGTCAGCGCATAGCCGGAGAGGGCCAGGAAGATCACCCCGGTGCCGCCCGCGGCGGTGCCGATGAGGGTGGGTCCGTTGGCCAGACCCAGGTAGGCGTTGAGCATCGGCCCCAGACCAAAGCCCAGCAGGCCGGTGATGGCGAAGACCACGCCCAGGCCAGCGGCGGAGTTGGCGGTGCGCGGCAGGACAAACACCATCAGCCCAAGGGCGCCCAGCATGGTTGCCACCGGCAGCCAGCCCGGCATATTCATGGAGGTGGAGATGGCGGCCATCAGGGCACTGAAGATGAGGGTCATCGACAGCAGGGTGTAGGTGTTGCGCAGCACCTTGTTGGTGGCCAGGATCTGCTCCTGGCTACGCTCAAGGGCGGGGTTGTCGTTGTAGTCCATTGTTCTCTCCTTCAGGGGTTGTGGTCATCCTTATACTAGTGACCAAAATCATAACCAATAGTTCGCCTAAGGATACTGCATGTACGGCGTGGGTCAAGCTGGTATCGACGGCGGTGATTGGGTATCCTAGGCGGCTTCCGGAGAGGTGGCTGAGCGGTTGAAAGCTCTGGTCTTGAAAACCAGCGTAGGGCGACCTACCGTGGGTTCGAATCCCACCCTCTCCGCCAGATGAAACGGGCTCCCTGGAGCCCGTTTTTTTATTTCTGACACAACCCCTGTTCGACCGCCATCACCGCCGCCTCGACGCGGGAGTGCACGTCCAGCTTGCGCAGGATCGCCTTGACGTGGAGTTTGACGGTGCCGTCGGAGATCCCGAGGTTGCGGGCGATCACCTTGTTGCTCTGGCCCTCGGCCAGCAGGCAGAGGATCTCCATCTCGCGCGGGGTGAGTTCGGCGAAGGGGCCCGCCTGCTGCTCCGGGTCGGCGGCGATGCTGTCACCCTGGACCACCCGGGCCAGCACGCCGGCCAGTTCGGGGGCGACCACGGTGCGCCCGGCCACGGTCTCGTGCAGGGCGTTGACCAGCTCGGCCGGTTCCATGTCCTTGAGCAGGTAGCCCTGGGCGCCGTTGCGCAGGGCGTGCACCAGGTCCTTCTCCTCGTTGCTGGTGGTGAGCATGACGATGGCCATCTTCATCCCCTGCTCACGCATCTTCGCCAGCACCTCCAGGCCGGTCATGCCGGGCATGCGCAGGTCCAGCAGGACGATGTCGGGCAGCAGCTCGGTGGCCAGCTTCAGACCCTCGGCACCGTCGCCGACGGCGCCGATCACCTGGATCTGGTGGCGGGTGAGCAGGGTTTCCAGTCCGCTGCGGAAGAGGGTGTGGTCGTCAATCAGCAATACGCGCATGTATGGGCGGTCTCAAATCAGTTCAAAGCGCTGGTTCTGCCT
This sequence comes from Thiohalomonadaceae bacterium, assembly GCA_041572195.1. Taxonomy (GTDB): domain Bacteria; phylum Pseudomonadota; class Gammaproteobacteria; order Thiohalomonadales; family Thiohalomonadaceae; genus JBFFSW01. The sequence goes on from JBFFSW010000223.1 coordinate 1,410, forward strand.
CTGCGGGTCCGGGTTGGGGTAGCGGAAGCGCAGCTGCACGCGGGTCCCTTCGCCTTCCTCGCTCTCCACCTTGAGTTCGCCACCCAGATAGCGGGCCCGCTCCTGCATGATGGAGAGGCCGATGTGCTCGCCGGGGTGACCGGAGAAGGCCGGTTTACTCATACCCACGCCGTCGTCCTCGACCAGCAGGGTGTAATCGTTCTTTTTCTTATCGCTGCGCAGCAGCACGCGCACGGTGTGCGCCTGACTGTGCTTGCGCACGTTGGCCAGTGCCTCCTGGGCGATGCGCAACACCTGCATCTCCATGTTAGCGGGTAGCTGGGTTGATTCCCACTCCTTCTGTAGCAGGATGTGTACCCCGGTCTGTTTGCGGAAGCCGCTGACCAGGTCCTCCAGGGCGGGCATCAGGCCGCGGCTGTTCATCGGCGCGCGGAAGTGGGCCAGTAGCTCGCGCAGCTCGGTGTAGGCATCATCGAGGCCGCCCTTGAGCTGTTGCAGCTCCTGGCGTGAGGCCTCATCGTCGAGCTTGTCGAAGCCCTCCTTCCACATGCTCACCTGGAAGCGTAGCGAGGCGAGGGTCTGGGCCAGCGAGTCGTGCAGCTCGTGGGCGATGGCGTTGCGCTCCTGCATGATGTAGAGGCGCTTGGCCTCGTCGTCCAGGCGCGCCTTGTCGATGGCCATGCCCAGGTGGCGGCCGATGGAGGTGAACAGCGCCTTCACCTCCTCCTTGCTCTGGTAGGCGGTGCGCTCGACGAAGAGGTTGTAGACCCCCAGGTTCTTGCCTTGATACTCCAGCGGCACGGCGATCATCTCCAGGCGAGGGGAGTGGCTGTCAGTGGGTAGCAGCGGTTGGCCCAGCAGCTGCTGGCAGGGCAGCAGGTCCTTCTGGAACAGCACCTCGCCACCGGTCAGGGCGTTGCCGCAAAGGCAGCGTTGCACCGGCACCATGCGCTCCTTCTCGATCACCGCCTCCTCCAGGCCGATGCTGGCCACCAGCTCCATCTGCCCCTTGTCGGTGAGCAGGCGCACGGTGCCGGCGCGGGCGTCGACGATGTCGCGCATGGTGTGCAGGAAGCGGGTCAGCAGGTCGTTGAGGTCGCGCGATGCGTTGAGGCTGGCGGCCACGTCGTAGAGCACCTGCAGGGAGTTGGTCTTCTGCGCCAGGCGCTCGGTCTGGCGCCTAACCTCCTCGTCCATATTCTGAGAAAGTGCCTGAAAAACATCGCCTAAATGATTGATATCCTGGGCAAGATCGCCAAGACTCTGCTTTTCCGAGGCGGGCAGGCGGGCGGAGAGGTCGCCGCCGCGGATGCGCATGGCCCAGTCTCGCAGGTGGCTCAGCGGGCTGAGCAGTTGCTGGTGAATGCGGGCGATCAGCAGCCCCATCAGCATCAATGCGGTGAGGGTGAGAACGAACTGCAGGGCGAACAGCAGCAGCACATGCTGGGGCTGGGTGGAGATGAGGTAGCTACAGGCGCCGATCAGCAGCACGTTGAGCGCCAGGCTCAGCAGCGGCAGCAGCAGACCGCGACGCTGGAAGCGGCGCAGGCGGTTGGTCCAGCGGCTGGCATGATTCCGGGGCGGGGGGGCGCCGACGGGTTCGCTGGGGGCCTGGGACATGGGTTATTACCGCGCTGATGGAAAGCGGGAATATTAGCATGACGTACATGATCTGCCCTACCATGTGGGTATGAACATGTTTCACTATGCCTACCATGGCGATTGGACCTATAAATTCACCATCAGCGCCGATGAGATCGATGCTGGGCCGATGTGGGAGTCGTCGGAGGAGTGTCCGCCTTTACCCCCCAGGCAGGCGATCGCCGAGGCAAGGCGTCTCATGGCCAGGCTGTTTCCTGATATTGACGAGAAGTACGTGAGGTTTGATGGCTGCAGCTTGAGGCGGTTGGACTCGGCGCGTTGGTACTATCTGGTTGGATTTTTCATCCCAGCGGAAGAGCCTGGATGCGATGATCAGCTATTCGATATTCCGGTACTGTTCAGTGGGCGCGGCCTATTGCCGGAGAAGGTGAAGGACTGGCTCGAATAGCAAAAAAGCC
>JBFFSW010000224.1:0-3458 GCA_041572195.1 Thiohalomonadaceae bacterium
CCGATTCCCCGGACGGCAAGACCCTGGAGCCCATCGTTAATTACGGCGTGCAGTCCATGTCCATCGGCTACCTCATCGATGAGGATACCCCGATGATCTGGCGCGGCCCCATGGTCACCCAGGCCCTGGAGCAGCTGCTCAACGACACCAACTGGCGCGAGGTGGACTACCTGGTGATCGATTTGCCCCCGGGCACCGGCGATACCCAGCTCACCCTGGCGCAGAAGGTCCCGGTCTCCGGTGCGGTCATCGTCACCACCCCCCAGGACATCGCCCTGCTGGACGCGCGCAAGGCCTACAAGATGTTCGAGAAGGTGGAGGTGCCGGTGCTGGGCGTGGTGGAGAACATGTCCATCCACATCTGCTCCAAGTGCGGCCACGAGGAGCGCATCTTCGGCGAGGGCGGCGGTCAGAAGATGTCCGAGGACTACAACGTCGACCTGTTGGGCTCCCTGCCGCTGGATATCCGTATCCGCGAGGAGGCCGACAACGGCAAGCCCACCGTGGCCGCCGAGCCCGATGGGCGTATCGCGCAGATCTACCGCGACATCGCCCGCAAGACCACCGCGCGCCTCTCCAAGCGCGCCAAGGACTACAGCGCCAAGTTCCCCAAGATCGTCATCGCCAACGATTAAGGGTATATCCAGGGCTAAAAGTCCTTATAATGACGGCGGGCATGTCCCGCCGTTTTTTATTTCAGCGACAAAGAGGTTGGGTAGAGGATGAGCATCAAGTCGGACAAGTGGATCCGCCGCATGTCAGAGCAGCCGCAGGGGCTGATCGAGCCCTTCGCGCCGCACCAGGTGCGCGAGAACAACGGCGAGCGCATCGTCTCCTACGGCACCTCCAGCTACGGCTACGATGTGCGCTGCGCCGACGAGTTCAAGATCTTCACCAACATCAACTCGGCGGTGGTTGACCCGAAGAACTTCGACGACAACAGCTTCGTCGACGTGAAGTCCGACGTCTGCATCATCCCCCCCAACTCCTTCGCCCTGGCCCGCACCGTGGAGTACTTCCGCATTCCGCGCAACGTGCTTACCGTCTGCCTGGGCAAGTCCACCTACGCCCGCTGCGGCATCATCGTTAACGTCACCCCGCTGGAGCCGGAGTGGGAGGGTCACGTGACCCTGGAGTTCTCCAACACCACCCCGCTGCCCGCCAAGATCTACGCCAACGAGGGCGTGGCGCAGATGCTCTTCTTCGAATCCGATGAGATCTGCGAGACCTCTTACGGCGATCGCGGCGGCAAGTATCAGGGGCAGACCGGCGTCACCCTGCCCAAGACCTGACCGGGACTGAATGGCTCGCCAGAGGTCCATGTTTCACGACGAGCCTGAGGGGCTGAACCGCCTGCGTCTGGGGCTGGTCTTCCTGGCCATCGCCCTGGCGCTGTTCGCCGCCGCCCGCCTGGCCCTCTACCTGCGCTACCCCGAGGCCTTCGAGAGTCTCGGCACCGCCTCGGTGCTCGGCGCCTTCGCCAACGGCCTGCGCTTCGACGGCGCGGTGCTAGGGCGCATCCTCGCCATCCCGCTGCTGCTGCTGTGGCTGCCCGGTCGCTGGTTCGATCAACGCTGGTGGACCCTACTGTGGGGCTGGTCGATTTACCTGCTCACCCTGGGGCTGGTGTTGCTGCTGGCCGGGGACATCGTCTACTTCCAGCACGTGCAGCGGCACGTCTCCTATGAGCTGATCCTGCTCAAGAACGACCTCGGCTTTCTCGTCGACTTCGGCCTCAAGGCCCACTTCGGCGCGCTTATCGGCTTCATCCTCTTCGCCATCGCCCTCGGCTGGCTCTGGGCGTGGCTGCTGCGCCGCGTCCCGGCCGCCAGCCGCTGGAGCGTGCCCAAGTTCGCACTGCTGTTCCTGGCCCTGCTGGTCGTGGGGCGTGGCGGGGTGAGCGGTAAGGTGATCGAGATCATCGATGCCTACAGCGGCGGCGACGCCGCCTACGGCCACCTGAGTCTCAACGGCGCCTTCACCACCATCGTCTTCGCCCTCAACATGGAGGAGGTGGACCACCCCTTCACCAGCGAGGCCGAGGCCCTGGCGGCGCTGGCCGAGCGGCGCGAGGTGGTGGACGAGCGCTATCCGATGCTGCAGCGCTACGCGGGCGACGAGGCCAATGGCCGCAACCTGGTCTTCGTGCTGCTGGAGAGCTGGAACTTCGACTACGTGGACAGCTTCGGCGGCGGCGATTACGGCGTCACTCCGCACTTCGACGCGATGGCCGCCGAGGGGCTTCGCTTCACCCGCTTCTACGCCGCCGGGCAGCGCAGCATCGAGGGGATCCAGGCGACCCTGACCGGCATCCCGGCGCTCAAGGGGCTGCCGCGTATCGACGCCGGGATCGGTGTCTCCAACATCTCACGCCTCGGCGCCCTGGTGCGCGAGCACGGCTACTCCACCCTGTTCGTGCAGTCCTCTGCGCGCGACTCCTTCAAGATCGCCGGCATCGCCGAGGCCACCGGCTTCGAGCGCTTCAACGGCATGGAGGACATTCCCCTGCAGCTGGAGTATCCCGACCCGGATGGGGCCATCTTCGGTTGGGACTACGACACCCTGCAGTTCATGAAGGGACGTATCGACGAGATGCAGGAGCCCTTCCTCGCCTACGCCTTTACCGGCACCACCCACGAGCCCTACGCCGAACTGCCGCGGCGTTTTCGGGTTCGTGAGCACGAGGCCAACGGCGAGGGGGGCTACCTCAACGCCCTGGCCTATGCTGACTGGAGTCTGGGCCAGTTCATCGAGGCGGCCCGCGCCGAGCCCTGGTTCGAGAACACCACCTTCATCTTCACCGCCGACCACGTGAATCACTTCCAGAAGGGGGATTTCCTCAAGCGCTTCCACATCCCCATGCTGGTCTACGCGCCGGGGGCGGTGGTGGCGGGGGAGAGCCGCGTGGTCGGCTCGCAGCTGGATGTGATGCCCACCATTCTCGACCTGCTGGGGGTGGAGGCGGAGTTCGCCGCCCTTGGCGGCTCGTTGCTGCGCAAGGATGAGGACTCGGAGGTATTCATCACCGAGGGCGGGCAGAACATCATCCTGCTCAACGGCAAGGGCTGGCTGCGCCACAACCTGGCGCGGCGTATCAGCAGCGGCGGGAGTCTGAGCGAGGCGGAGCTGGCGTCGATGGAGCGACGGCTACTGGCCTACGACCAGCTCAGCTACGAGCTGCTACAGGCTAATCGGTGGTCCAGATGATGGCGTCCGGGTCGGGCTCGGCGATGTTCAGCGGCTCGCCGTCCAGGCTCGCCTCCAGCAGGGTGGCGGTGCTCTTGTGGCCGTCCTCCACCTGCACCAGCTTCACCACTATGTAATCCAGCGCCGGGGCGGTCCAGATGGTGGTCTCGCGCTCGCGGTTGGCGGTCACGCGCTCCAGCATGATCGCCTGCACGTGCCCCCAGGGGGTGCGCACCGACTCCTCCCCCAGCACCCGATAGCGCATGTGGCGC
>JBFFSW010000225.1:0-3449 GCA_041572195.1 Thiohalomonadaceae bacterium
CACCTCGCCGATCATTCCCAGCCCGGCCGGGCCTACCGCGACGCCGGCGGCGAGAAAGCCCAGCACCGATCCCAGTCGCAGGAACTGGAACAGAGGTACTACGATCACCGCGGCGATCAGCAGGATGAGGGTGTCGTTGAGGTATCCCATAGTCTAAGCACTATAGCTAAAGCTAACGATCGCCGTCGAGGCGGCTATGCCAGAGTCGCTTATCCTCGTACATCGCCCTGTCGGCGTGGCGGCCCAGCGATACACGGCTATCGCCGTGCTCGGGATAGATGGCCAGGCCGATGCTTACGCCGACCTGCAGCTGTTCGCTCTGGTAGCTGGTGACATGGGAGCAGACCGCCTCGCTCAGGCGGGCGGCCAGCTGGCGGGCCTCACCGGCGCCGGTCTCCGGCGCCATGACCACGAACTCATCGCCACCGACGCGGGCGATCACATCGCTATCGCGCAGGGTGTTCTGCAGTACCCGGGCGACCGCCACCAGCACCGCATCGCCTGCCTCGTGGCCATACTCGTCGTTAATCGGCTTGAAGCGGTTGAGGTCGAGCATGAACAGTGCCATGGAGTGGCGGTAGCGTTCGCTACGCAGCAACTCGGCATCAATGACCTCATCCATGCGTCGGCGGTTGTAGAGGCCGGTGAGCGGGTCGCGCTCGGATTGCGCCTGCAGTTGGCGCTGGGCGGTGCTGACCCGTCCGAGCAGGTAGTGGAACTCGTCGGTGAGCAGGGTCAGTTCGCGAAAGGCAAAGTGGGAGGCGTGCTGGCTGCGACTGAGGTCATCCACCTCGTCGATTTCACGCATGTGCTGAGAGAGCGTGACGATGGGCCTGATCATCACCTGGCGGACGATGAGAAAGGTTGCCACGGCAACCACGAGAAAGATAACGCTAAAGACAGCGAATACCGAGTCGAGCATGAACTGCAGCGGCACCCGCAGCTTGTCCACCGGGAAGCGGATGTCGATAACGCCGTTGATATCGCCGAGTTCGGCATTGATGTGGCAACCTAGGCACTTGGCCTCGGCGCGCAGCGGGTAGAGGAAGCGCAGGGCGTCCTGTTCCTCGTAGAGGCGTGCCACGCCATCGGCCACCACCTCGCGTAGCGGTGCGTCATCACGGGTATCGATCATGTGCGGACTCTCGCCGAACAGCTCGGCCACCTTGGGGCTGCGGTAGAGGGCGATGTTGCTGTCGGGCATGGCCCGGCTCAGCCCCTCGATCACCTCGTCGATATCCTTGCGCCCCCAGCCACGTTTCATCACCGCGTAGATGCTCTCGAAGATTAGCTCCGAGGTCTTGCGCGCCTCCTTCTCGGCGATGTTGGTTACCGAGCGGTGCTCGAAGTAGCGCGAGGCGCCACCGACAATGAAGATGGTGAGGGCCAGAACCAGTGCAAAGAAGAGCAGTAGGGCGCGGGAGAGCGGGAGGTTGGCGAGCGCTTTTTTCATTGGGTGGCGGGGCGACTTTACTGTAGGGATACTCCTACAGTATAAGTCTGCGGCAATAAAGAGGCACGCGAGTGTTAGCCCCTGGCGAGACGACCATCCTCGAGTCGCATGCGGCGCTCTATGCGCTCGATCAGGCGGGCGTCATGGGTGGCCAGCAGCACGCTGACGCCGAGTTCCCCGTTCAGCTCGCGCAGCAGCTGCAGCAGCATCAGTGCATTGGCTGCATCTAGCCCGGCGGTGGGCTCGTCGGCCAGCAGTAGTGCTGGGCGGTGGATTACGGCACGGGCCAGGGCCAGGCGCTGACGTTCACCACCGGAGAGCTGATTGGGCATGGCCGCGCCACGCCCGCCAAGGCCGACCCGCTCCAGCATCGCCTCGACCCGCTGATCATCACGCTGCCCCAGCAGGCGTAGCGGTAGCTCGATGTTCTCACGGGCATTGAGGCTGGGGATGAGGTTGTACTCCTGGAAGACGAAACCGACGCGGCGACGGCGGTAGAGGGCCAGCCCCCTCTCATCCAGGGCGTTGAGATCCTGTCCCTCCACCAGCAGACAGCCGCTGTCGGCGCGCTCTAGGCCGCCGATGAGATTGAGCAGGGTGGACTTGCCCGAGCCGGAGGGACCGGCCAGCACGGTCATCGACCCGGCGGGGATCTGCAGGTCGATAGCGAACACCCCGCGTCCCTCGCCGTCGGAGTCGGGATAACGGCGGCTCAGCCCCTGGCATTCGATCATCGTACTCATACCGCGTTCAGCACCTGGGCGGCGGCGCGGCGGGCGGCGATGCGCGCGGGGATGTAGGCGGCGACCAGTGATACGCTCAGCGCCAGTACCCCCGGTTGCCACAGCCCCTCGGCGGTGGTGCGTGGGTGGACCATGCCGCTCATGACGAAGTAGCGGTTGGAGGAGGTCATGGCCGAGAAGTCGATGCCGCGCAGCGCCAGCAGTTCGCTCATCGCCCAGCCCAGCAGCAGTCCGGCGGCGGTGGCCAGCAGGCCAATCAGCAGGCTTTCGAGAAAGACCATCAGCTGCAGCTCGCCCGGGGTCACCCCCATGGCCTTGAGGATGCCGAACTCGCGAAAGCGCTCCAGGGTGGTGAGCACGAAGAGGTTGCCGATGCCGAAGCCCACTAGGATGAAGACGAAGAGCATCACCAGCGCCACGGAGATATCGTTCATCTCGATCAGCTGTAGCAGGTCCGGGCGCAGTTCATGCCATGGCCGTAGCTGCGCCCCGTGCTCGTGCTGGAGGCGGGCCAGCTCGTTGGCATGGTCACGCTGGTGGAAGAACAGGGCGATCTCCCCCTCGCCGCGGCTGGTGTCACTGAGCGGCATATAGGCGGTGTGGGCGTCGAACTGTTCGATCTGGGTGCGGAAGAGGCCGACGAGGGTGAGTTCGCTGAGGCGCGAGCCGTCGGCCAGCAGCAGCTCCAGGGTGTCGCCGATTTCGATGCCCAGAGCCTCGGCGGCAACCTGACCCAGCAGCAACTCGTCGCCCTCTTGCGGGTATTTACCGGCGACCAGCCGTCGTGGCACTGCCGCATGGGTCTGCTCACGGGTCGGGTCCACCCGGTAGAGGGCGAGGCTGGTGCTTCCCTCGTTACCCACGGCCAGGGCGGTGAGGTGGCGGCGGGGCAGGGCGGCGGCCACCGCCGGGTCGCTCTCCATGCGTGTGGCCAGGGCCTGCGGATTGGCGCTGGTTTCGATAAAGGCGTCGCCGTGGTGCAGGGCGGTGGTGTTGATCACCATGGCGTCGTTCACGCCCACGGCAATGGCGTGGATCAGGACCAGCAGCGAGCAACCGATGAGGATGAAGAGGCCGGCGGCCAATGAGCGGCGGCGGTGGCGGGCGACAAAGCGCAGCGCCAGTGAGGACCAGAGACCCAGCCCGGCGAGGCCGCGGGGGATATCGCCCTCAGTCGAGCTCAAGCTCGATCTCCGGGTGGCCGAGGATGCGCAGCAGCAGCGCCACCAGCATGCGTCCACTGCGTCCCCCCA
>JBFFSW010000226.1:0-3432 GCA_041572195.1 Thiohalomonadaceae bacterium
CGGACTTATCCAGCGGGCGCATGTCGTTGATCAGGCCGTAACGCATCTCGCCTCGGTAGCCGGTGCGCCGTTCGGCCCCGGCAAAAAACGGGATCAGCGCGGCCTTGAAGGAGCGTGGGATGATGATCGCCCGTTGGTATTTTTCACTGCGCAGGCCATGCCCAATCGCGCGGCGTTTAAAAAACCCCAGCTCACCATGACCCAGCGGCACCTCGATACCGCGACGCACCTCCGGCATGCGCGCCAGCAGCGGCAGCGACCAGGCGGGGGCGAGCACGTCGATGGCCGCCTCGCCGTCGCGTTCGCGTAGCGCCTTGAACAGGCTCTGCGCCATCACCATGTCGCCCACCCAGGCGGGACCGGCGATGAGGATGCGCTCGCCGCTCATGCGCCGCGCAGCACCCGTTCGGTGATGGCGACGTTGTCGCGCAGGTGCCGGGGGTTGATGGTGCCGACGATGACGCTGTGCACGGCGGGCTGTTCAAGGACGAAACGAAACGCCTGCTCGATGTCTCCGGCGTGGCCGCTCTGCAACCCCTTCTTGATCACCACCCCCTTTCCCAGCTCGGCGGCGCGCTCCAGCACCGGCAGCTCGTCAAGGTAGGCGCTGTTGTAGGTGGCCATCACCACGTCCATGTTCTCCACGCACCAGAGACCGCCCTCGACAGTCTTGGTGGACATGCCCACCGCTGCAATCTTGCCCTCGTGCTGGAGCTCCAGCAGGGTATCGCAGACCGCCTCGTTTTCGATGATGGCCATGTCATCACCGTGGGAGTGAACCAGCACCACGTCGATCACCTCACGGCGCAGGCGCTTGAGCGAGCGCTCGACGCTCGCGCGGGTGTAGTCGGCGGAGAAGTCGAAGCTGGACTCGCCGTTCTCGAAGATCTCCCCCACCTTGCCGACGATCACCCAGTCGTGGCGGTTGGGCAGCAGCTGACCCAGGCGCTCCTCGGAGTTGCCGTAGGCCGGGGCGGTGTCGAGGGTGTTGATGCCCAGCTCGGAGGCAAGGTCGAAGAGTTCGCGCACCGCCTGGTCATCGGGGATGGTAAAGCCTGTGGGGTATTTCACCTGCTGGTCGCGGCCGATCTTCACCGTGCCCAGTCCCAGCGGGCTGACCTGGATGCCGGTAGAGCCCAGCTCGCGCCACAGTCCGTTCAAACCCATCGCTCCTCCTCCTGCCAGGGCAACGGTGCCTGCCCGGGGCGCGCCCACTCGGGGGCGGTGAATGCTTCGCCGGGCTCAATCCCGGCCACGTGCAGACGCCCGATCACCTCGTCGGCCAGCCGCGGTGCCAGCGCCATCTTGGTGGGCCAGGCGGTGATCACCCCATCGCGCTCGTCGCAGTAGACGTCCGAGGGGCGCGAGCCGTCGGCCATCGCCACCTCGGCGCGGTCGATGTCGAGACAGGCCCAGTCACAGGCGGAGAAATCCAGCCAGGGGAAGAGCCCCTCCAGCTCGGCGCGCACCGCCGCCAGCTGCTCGGCATCGGTGCGCCGCACCCCCTCCTCAGCGGGCTGGCCGCCGATGTACCAGACGGTGCGCCCCTCGGCGTCGTAGTGACTGGTGATGGTGATGCGCGGCAGGGCGTTGGCCCCCAGGCAGTGGGCGTAGACGCCGTCGGGCAGCCCCTCACCGCGCAGCATCACCATCTTCAGCGGGCGACGCTGCATCGCCGGGGCCTCGCGGCCCAATTGCTTCAACAACATTTCGTTACCGGCCCCAGCGCTGAGCACCAGACGTTTGGCCTCGATCACCCGGCCATCGCTCAACAGAATACGACCGCCCTCAAGGCGCAGGCCGTCGGCACGGTAGATGGGCTGCCCCTCGGCCAGGGCTTGAATCAGCGAGTGGGTGTCGAACACCGGCTCGTCCAGGCGGTAGACCTGGCCCCTGAAGGCGGGATCGCGAAACAGCGGCGGGCGCGCCTCCCCTTCGAGCGCGGCGGTGCGCGAGCGCATCAGCTTGCTGGCGAAGAAACCGGCCATGCGCGAGGAGAGGCTGGTGGTGGACCACATGTACTGGTGGTCGGACATCAGGGAGACGGCGCTGAGGTCCAGCTCGCCAGAGCCCTCGAGACAGGCGCGCCAGCGGGAGGGCATGGCGGCGATCGCCTCGGAGGAGCCGGTCAGCTTGCCGGTGAGCGCGTACTTGGTGCCGCCGTGGATGATCCCCTGGGCGTAGCGGCTCTGCCCTGCGCCGATGGCATCGGCCTCCAGCAGCAGCGCGGCGTAGCCTTCGCGGCGCAGGCGACCCAGCAGCCACAGCCCGGCGACGCCGCCGCCGATGATAGCTACATCGCAGCGCAGCGCCTCGGCCACTAGCGGCCCTCGCTCTCGCGGATGCTCTTGATGATGTTGGTGGTGGAACAGCCGTCGACGAAGCTCATCACCATCACCTGGCCGCCGCTATCGCGCACGCAGTCGCCGCCGGGGATGTTATTGGGGTCGTTGTCGCCGCCCTTGACCAGCACGTCGGGCTGGACGTTGCAGATGAGGCGGGTGGGGGTGTCCTCGTCAAAGCCCACCACCCAGTCAACGCAATCCAGCGCGGCGAGCACGCGCATGCGGTGGCGCTGGGTGTTGACCGGCCGCTCCTCGCCCTTGAGGCGCTTGACCGAGGCGTCGTCATTGACGGCGACAATGAGTCTGTCACCCAATTTCGCCGCCTCCTCCAGATAGGTGACATGCCCAGCATGGAGGATATCGAAGCAGCCGTTGGTCATGATCACCTTCTCGCCGTGGGCCTGGGCCTCGCGCACCAGGGCCACCAGCCGCTCCTCCTCCACCAGCCCGGTGGGCAGCTCGTCCTGCTCGCGCAGGGCGCGGCGGATCTCCTCCAGGGAGACGGTGGCGGTGCCCAGCTTGGCGACCACGATACCGGCGGCGAGGTTGGCCAGCACCACCGACTCGGCCAGCGCCAGCCCGGCGGCCAGGGAGGCAGCCAGCACCGAGACCACGGTGTCGCCGGCGCCGGTGACGTCGTACACCTCACGGGCGCGGGTGGGGATGTTGAGCGGCTCGCGGCCCTTCTGCAGCAGGGTCATGCCCTTCTCGCTGCGGGTGATGAGCAGCGCCTCCAGCTCCAGCTCATCGCGCAACGCCTCGCCCCGGGCCACCAGCTCCGCCTCGTCGGCGCAGCGCCCCACCACCCCCTCGAACTCGCGGAGGTTGGGGGTGATGACGGTGGCGCCGCGATAGGCGGAGAAGTCGCTGCCCTTGGGGTCCACCACCACCGGCTTGCCCATGGCGCGAGCCGCGGCGATGAGTTGCGGGGCGGCGGCCAGGGTGCCCTTGGCGTAGTCGGAGAGCACCACCACGTCGCAGTTGTCGAGGTTCTCCTCCAGGCGCGGCAGCAGCTTGACTGCCGCCTCGGGCCGGAAGCCGTCCTCGAAGTCGAGGCGGATGAGCTGCTGGTGGCGGCTCAGCACCC
>JBFFSW010000227.1:0-3426 GCA_041572195.1 Thiohalomonadaceae bacterium
CTGCGCGCAGAAGCTCTGCGGTGCGGGTCTGGTCGATGCGGCGGCGGCGGTGGCCGCAGTCGCTGGTCCGGTGAAACCGATGGCGGTGGTCGAGTCGAGCGCGCTATCGGTCTTGGCAGGTGCAACGGTCAATCTGAATGGCAGCGGCAGCAGCGATGACGGCACGCTCACTTACAGCTGGTCACAGGATCCCGCTGATCCCAACCAGGTGGTGATCAATAATGGCACGACCGCCAATGCCAGCTTTATCGCCCCCGCCAGTGGCTACCTCCACTTCACCCTGACGGTGACCGATGATGAGTTGCTGAGCGACACCGCACAGGTGAGCGTGGCGGTGTCCAACAATCCTCCGGTCCTGAACTTCATCGGAAACAAGCGGGCGGCGCAGGGGGCTCCCCTGAGCTTTACCATCACCAGCACCGATGATGCCGGGGATACCCTGAGCTACAGCGTGACGGGGCTGCCTGCCGGCGCGACGCTGACCGATAACGGAGATGGCACAGCCCTGTTCAACTGGCCCAGCGCCGACTTCTCCATCTACCTTAGCTATCTGGCCACCGTCACCGTCACCGATAGCGGCGGGTTGAGTGATAGCGAGATCTTCAGCATCGCCCTGGACAATGCCGCGCCGATTCTGCAACCGATTAGCAATGTGGCGGTAACGGCCGGAGCGGCGATCAGCTTTCAGGTGTATGCCAGCGATGCCGATGGCATCCCACCCCGGCTTACCGCCAGTGGCCTGCCCACTGGCGCCACCTTTATCGACCATGGCAATGGTATCGGCACCTTTAACTGGGACGCTTCGGTCGCGGGGAGCTATAACGTGGGCTTTACCGCCACCGACGCGCAGGATTCCCGCTTCACTGACTGGCAACTGGTCTATATCGATGTCCAGGCTCCGAGCGTCTCCAGTAGCGGCGGTGGTGGCGGCGGCGCCTTCGGCCCGCTGTGGCTGCTCCCCCTATTCGCACTTCTCCGGCGTCGTCGTCGGGGCCATTAAATGAAAGGACAGGTAACCCCTATGTTGCAGACACACTCCTCCCAGCGCGGCTTCACCATCCTTGAGGTGATGGTGGTGGTGGTGATCCTCGGCATCCTCGCCGCGGTGGTGGTGCCGCGGGTGATGGACCGCCCGGACGCGGCCCGCGTCACCAAGGCCAAGCTGGACCTCCGCGCCATTGAGGAGGCGTTGAACCAGTACAAGCTGGACAACTTCGTCTACCCCAGCACCGACCAGGGTCTGGAGGCACTGGTGCAGAAGCCCTCCGGCAGTCCCGAGGCCCCCAACTGGAAGCGTGACGGCTATCTGGCGCGCCTGCCCAAGGACCCCTGGGGTCGTCACTACCAGTACATCAGCCCCGGCAGCCACGGCGCCATCGACATCTACACCCTGGGCGCCGATGGCCGCCCCGGCGGCGAGGAGGCCAACGCCGACATCGGCAACTGGTCGCTGGAGTAAGTCTTTATGGTGCGCCGCCGCCGCTTATCGAGCGGCTACACCCTGCTGGAGCTGCTGGTGGTGCTGGTGGTGGTCGGCCTGACCCTGAGCATGGCGGTACTCTCGGTGGGGGATGGCGGTCGCGGCGAGCGCATCAAGCAGGAGTCCAAACGCATCGCCGCGCTGCTGGAGCTGGCGGGGGAGGAGGCGCTGCTCGATGGGCGCGAGCTGGGGCTGCGGCTCTATCGCGACGGCTACACCTTCGTCTACCTGGAGGGCAAGGAGTGGAAGGCGTTCGAGGAGGACTTCAGCCTGCGTCCACGCGCCCTGCCCAAGGGGCTGGCGCTGCTGCTCTACCTCGACGGCCTGGAGCTGAAGCTGGAGCTGAAGGATTACGTCGAGAATCCCCCCGCGCCGCAACTGCTGCTGCTCTCCAGCGGCGAGCACACCCCCTTCGAACTGATGCTGATCGATGGCCCGGAGATGGCGCCGGAGGAGCAGCTGCGCTACCGCCTGAGCGCGGGCCCCATCGGCCCGGTAACGGTCGAGGGACCGCTGGAGGGGGAACTGTGAGCCAGCGAGGCTTTACCCTCATCGAGGTGATGGTGGCGCTGGTGGTGGTGGCGGTGGCAATGGCCGCGGTTGCCTCCAGCGCCTCCAGCCAGAGCCAAAACGCCGCCTACCTGCGTGATAAGACCCTGGCCCAGTGGGTGGCCCTCAATCGCGCGGCCGAGCTGCGCCTGCAGCCGAAATGGCCCGACCTGGGCGACGACGATGGCAGTGAGGAGATGGGGCGTCACGAGTGGTTCTGGAGGAGCGAGGTGAGCAAGACCTTCGATGCCGGGGTGCGGCGGGTCGACATCGAGGTCTACGCCGAGGAGCGCGACCAGGGTCAGCCGCTGGCGCGCCTCACCGCCTTCCTGCCGAGGCCGCCGCAATGAGGCCTACCTCCCGTTGCCGTGGCATGACCCTCTTGGAGGTGCTGGTGGCGCTGGCGGTTTTCGCCCTGGTGGCGGCGATGGCCTATGGCGGCCTCAACGCCGCCTCGCGCAGCGCCCAGGGGGTGCGCGTGCAAACCGATAACCTGCGCGAGCTGCAGGGGACCATGCTGATGCTGGGCCTGGACCTCAGGCAGCTGGTGGAGCGTCCCATTCGTGACAACTACGGCAGTGGGGAGGCGGCGCTGTTGGTCGCGAACGGCGGCGAGAGCCGACTCAGCCTCACCCGCGGCGGCTACCGCAACCCGGTGGCCCTGGCCCGTAGCGGCCTGCAACGGGTGGCCTACCGCCTGGAGGATGGGATTCTCTATCGTGACAGCTGGGCGGTGCTGGATCGGGCCCAGGACAGCGAACCGCGGAGTACCCCGCTGCTACACGGGGTGAGCGAGCTGAGCCTGCGTCTTCTCGATGCCAATAACGAATGGCATGACAGCTGGCCCCCCTATACCGATGAGGGGGCCGCCGTGCCCCTGCCGCGGGCGCTGGAGCTGACCCTGGAGAGTGAGGCCTGGGGTGAGGTGCGGCGTATCTTCGAGACCAGCGGCTGGGTGGCCGAACTGCCCGCTCCCCCCGCCGCCGGCGGAGGTGTGCAGTGACTCGCCGCGTCCTTCGCCAACGCGGCGTGGCGCTGCTCACCGCGCTGCTCATCGTCGCCATCGCCACCGCCCTGGCGGTGAGCATGAGCAGTGACCGCCAGCTGGAGATGCGCCGCAACGCCAACCGCCTGTTGCTGGACCAGGGCTGGCACTACGCCCTCGGCGTCGAGGCCTGGGCCTCGCGGGTGCTGTACGAGGACCGCAAGGACAACGCCGTCGACCACCCGGAGGAGGAGTGGGCCACCTCGCTGCCACCCCTGCCCATCGAAGGGGGCTCGGTGGCCGGGCGTATCCAGTCCCAGCAGGGGCGTTTCAACCTCAATAACCTGTTCTCCAGCGGCCAGGTGAACAGCGTGCAGCTGGAGCGTTTCCAGCGCCTGTTGGTGGCCTTGAA
>JBFFSW010000228.1:0-3424 GCA_041572195.1 Thiohalomonadaceae bacterium
GAGGGAGCCTGAGGAGGCGGAATACGTGGTCTTTGGCTTCGGCATCGATGAGTTGACCCACGCCCTGGTCGAGGCCTGGGGCCTGCCCAGCCTGGTGGCCGATAGCCTCAGCGGCGAGAACGCCGCCAACAACCGCATCTATGGGGTGATGCTGGCCTCGCAGCTGGCCCACGCCTCACGCCGCGGCTGGTACCGGGCCGAGACCCTGGAGCTGCTGGAGCAACTGGCCGACCACCTGCTGCTAAGCCTGGAGCAGACCATCGCCCTGGTCCACGCCGACGCCGCAGCAGCGGCCCGCGCCACCGCCTTCTACGGCGTGCGCCCGGCCGCCGCCGAGCTGCTCTCCAACGCTCTAGAGATGTCGACCAGGAGCCCGGAGAAAGAGCGGGCGGAGGCCCCCCACGCCGGGGCCTTCTGCCTGGCCCCCAACCTGCGTCTGGCGGCGCGTAATCTGCGCGAGCTGGCCAACCACATGGACGGCAGCCTGACCCTGGGCCAGACCCTCAGGCTCGCCACCCAGGCGCTGCACGAGGGGCTGGGGCTGAACCGGGTGGTCTTCTTCCTGCTCTCGCGTGACAAGAGCCAGCTCAACGCCCGCAGCGTGGTCGGTGCCGAGCACGAGCCGCAGTTCAACCGTTTCCACATCGATCTCTACACCAGCAAGCTATTCCGCTCACTGATGGCCAAGCAGCAGTCACTGTGGCTGGATGAGGCCAACCGCGAGAAGTTCCACATGCTGCTGCCGGGCAACTTCTTCGAGATCACCAACATCGACAGCTGTTACCTGATGTCGGTGTTCGTTAAGGGGAAACCGGTGGGGCTCTTCTACGCCGACCGCCACAGCCACGACTGCCGCCTAGACGAGCGCAGCTATCGTCACTTCAAGAAGGTGGTGATCCAGACCGCCCAGACCATGGGCCATCTGCACGGCGGTTAACCTATATATCCCGCCTGCCGTTAAAGGCATGCGACAGCGTGCCCCCATCCACATACTCCAGCTCACCGCCCAGGGGCACGCCGTGGGCGATGCGGGTGGCGCGAATGCCGCGGGCGTGGGCCAGCTCGCTGATGTAGTGGGCGGTGGCCTCCCCCTCGACGGTGGGGTTGGTGGCCAGGATCAGCTCCTTCACCTCCCCCTCGTCCAGCCGTTCAGCCAGGCTGTCCAGGCCGATCTCATCGGGGCCGATGCCATCCAGCGGCGAGAGGTGGCCCATGAGCACGAAGTAGAGCCCCTGGTAGCCGGTAGAGTGCTCCAGGGCCTGCACATCGGTGGGGGATTCGACCACGCAGAGCGTGGCGCGCTCGCGCCGGGGGTTGGCGCAAAGGGGGCAGAGCGCCTGCTCGGAGAGGGTGCGACAGCTGGAACAGCGCCCGACCCGCTCCACCGCCTCGTTGAGGGCGGCGGCCAGGTCGCGGGCACCATCGCGGTCGCGCTCCAGCAGGTGGTAGGCCATGCGCTGGGCCGACTTGGGGCCGACCCCCGGCAGGCAGCGCAGCGCCTCAATGAGCCGACCGATGAGCGGGCTTTGCGACATTTAGAAGGGGAGCTTCATGCCGCCGGGCAGGTTCAGGCCGTCGGTGAGGCCGGACATGCGCTCGGAGCTGGCCTTCTCCAGCTGGCGCACGGCATCGTTCACCGCCGCGGCGATCAGGTCCTCCAGCATCTCCTTGTCATCGCCCATCAGGCTGTCGTCGATGCTCACCCGCTTGAGGTCGTGACGACCGGTCATCACCACGCTCACCATGCCGCCGCCGGCCTGACCGGTGACCTCCATGTTGGCCAGTTCCTCCTGAGCCTTCTGCATGTCGGCCTGCATCTTCTGGGCCTGCTTCATCAGGCCGCCAAGTCCACCTTTAATCATCGTTAAACCTCGATTCGTCTGTACTTGAATGGGGGGTATTCTACAGCGGTCGCACCGAGCCGGGCACCACCTGGGCGCCGAAACGGCGCAAAATGGCCTGCACCGCCGGGTCGTCGGCAATCGCCTGCTCGGCCCCGCGCTGACGCTCGGCGCGGCGCAGCTCATCGCGGCGGATGGGGGTCACCTCACCCCGCTCCAGACCCGCGGCCTCGCGAAACTTCAGCTCCACCTCCGCGCCCAACTGCGCGCTCAGCGCCTGTTGCAGCTCCTGCTCACGCTGGCGGCCGCCCATCTGCTCGGGCATGGCCGGGTCCAGCGCCAGCTCGAAGCGATTGCCCTCGCGCCTGAGCAGCGCGCAGTGCATGGCGAACTGTTTGCTCACCCCGCCGAAACCTTCCATCGCCTCCAACAGCCGCGCCCACGCCTCCGCCTGCTCGGAGACATGGATCTCCGGCAACTCGGTGGTAACGATGGCTTCCCCGTCGTCACCACCCTGAGGCTCGGTGGGCGACGGTGAATCAAAAGGGGGCGGCGGCTCCTGCTCGTCGAAGCCTGGGGGCGGGCCGTCCATGGGTGGCGGCTCATCAAACCCTGGCGGTGGCATGTCGCTACGCACACTGCGCCGGGCAGCCTCCTCGGGGGTCACCGACTGCGGGGTGGGCGGCGGCGGAGCCTTCTTCTCGCCGTTGAGCACCGCGCGGGCATCGTCCAGGCGAGAGGCACGGGGCGCCGGTTCGGGTTCGGGTTCGGGTTCGGGTTCGGGTTCGGGTTCGGGTTCGGGTTCGGGTTCGGGTTTTGGCGCCGGTTTCGGCGCGGGTTTCGGCTTGGCCGATGGCACAGGCGCGGACACCGCCCCACCCTCATCGGGCTGGAAGGCGAGCATCCTGAGCAGGGTCATCTCAAAACCGCCGCGAGGCTCGGGGGCCAGCGGCAGGTCGCGGCGACCGTTGATGCCGATCTGGTAGTAGAGTTGCACATCCTCGGCGGGCAGGCTCGCGGCCAGCTCGCGGATCGCCTCCGCCTCGCCCAGGGCGTCGTCCACCGCCTCGGGCAACCGCTGGGCCAGGGCGATGCGCTGCAGGGCGCCGTTGATCTCGTTGAGCACACCGGCGAAGTCCGGCCCCTGCTCGGCCAGCGAGGCGACCTCGGCGAACAGCGTGGCGGCATCACCCGTGGCCAGCGCCCGCAGCAGGGCGAAGACCCGCCGCCGGTCGATGCTGCCAAGCATGGCGCGCACCTCCTCGGCCCTAAGACCACCGCCACCGTAGGCGATGGCCTGGTCCAGCAGGCTGAGGGCGTCGCGCATGGAGCCGTCGGCGGCGCGGGCGATCTCCAGCAGCGCGGCGGGCTCGGCCTCCACCCCCTCCTCGGCGAGGATCTTGCCCAGCTGGCCATCGATCAGATCCAGCGACAGACGCTTGAGGTTGAACTGCAGGCAGCGCGAGAGGATGGTCACCGGCAGCTTCTGCGGGTCGGTGGTGGCGAGCAGGAATTTCACGTGCGGAGGCGGCTCCTCCAGGGTCTTCAACAGGGCGTTGAAGCTGTGGTTGGAGAGCATGTGC
>JBFFSW010000229.1:0-3420 GCA_041572195.1 Thiohalomonadaceae bacterium
CAGCAGTACACCGGCGTGAATGGTGAAGTAGTCGACCCCCTGCTCCGCCTGCTCGATCAGGGTATCGCGGAAGATCTCCCAGGTGAGGTCTTCGGCCACGCCGTTAACCTTCTCCAGCGCCTGGTAGATGGGAACAGTGCCAATCGGTACTGGCGAGTTGCGCAGGATCCACTCGCGGGTCTCGTGGATGTTCTTGCCGGTGGAGAGGTCCATCAGGGTATCGCCGCCCCAGCGGCAGGACCAGACCAGCTTTTCGACCTCTTCCTCAATCGAAGAGGTGACTGCGGAGTTGCCGATGTTGGTGTTGATCTTCACGCGGAAGTTGCGGCCGATGATCATCGGCTCCAGTTCCGGGTGGTTGATGTTGCAGGGGATGATGGCACGGCCGGCGGCGATCTCGCTGCGCACGAACTCGGGGGTGATCTCCTCGGGGATGTTGGCGCCGTAGTCCTGACCGGCGTGCTGACGAAGCAGTTTTTCGTAGGCGGGGTCGGCCTTCATCTTCTGCAGCATGTTGTTCTCGCGGATCGCCACGAACTCCATCTCCGGGGTGATGATCCCCTGACGGGCGTAGTGCATCTGCGAGACATTCTTGCCCGCCCTGGCGCGGCGCGGCGCACGGATATGCTCGAAGCGCAGATTGGCCAGCTCGGGGTCATTCTGGCGCGCGGCGCCGTACTCGGAAGTCGGGCCATCAAGCTGTTCGGTATCGCCGCGCTCCTCGATCCACTGCTCACGCAGCGCGGGCAGACCGGCCATCAGGTCGATCCTGGCCTCGGGGTCGGTATAGGGGCCGGAGGTGTCGTAGACGTAGATCGGCGGGTTCTTCTCGGGAGAACCGCTGGTCATGGTGTCGTCCTGGCTGATCTCACGCATCGGCACGCGGATATCGGCGCGTGAGCCCTCCACATAGATCTTCCGCGACTTGGGGAAGGGCTTGGTCACCTCGGCGGAGAGCCGCGAGGTCGTCTTGAGGAAATCTTCGGGGATGGCGCTCATGCTCAATAACTCCGGGAAGGGGGAAGCGGGCGCCGTTGAGGGTCAGCTTCCCTACGCCAGCGTTAACTGGATCAGTTTCAAAGGGTACATCTCAGCCCGCATCCCGGCCACCGCCTTAACGCGGCCTTAATTTAGGGACCGCAGAATCGTTCGGCCTGGGGAAGGGGCGCCCCCAGCGTATGTCACCTAAAGGTACATCAGGCGGCCGCTGTTATCAAGGTCACGCGCCCGTACAGAAAGGCATATTCCCCATAAATTCAATGTGTTTGGGGTATGTGAACGCTTACATATTGCCAGCCCGTGGGCAAACGGCATAACCTGTGCGCAGCACGATAATTATATAAATAGAGGGGAGACATGGTGGAGATGAACGTAGAACTGGCCCGTCGCAACATGATCGAGCAGCAGATCCGTCCCTGGGACGTATCCGATGACCAGGTGCTGGATCTGATCGCCGACACCCCGCGCGAGGCCTTCGTGCCGGAGGCGCTGCGCGCCATGGCCTTCACCGACATCGAGATCCCGCTCGGCGGCGGCCGCCACATGCTGGCCCCGCGGGTCGAGGCCCGCATCATGCAGGCGCTCAAGGTGCAGCCGCACGAGAAGGTGCTGGAGGTGGGCACCGGTAGCGGCTACCTCACCGCCCTGCTGGCGCGCCGCGCCGCGCATGTCTACAGTGTCGATATCGACCCGGCGATGCTGCGCATGGCCGAGGACAATCTCAACGACCAGGGGATCGACAACGTCACCCTGGAGGAGGGGGACGCCGCCCACGGCTGGGACGCCCACGTGCCCTACGATATCATCGTCCTCGGCGGCTCGGTGGCCCAGCTCGACCCCTCGCTCAAGCACGCCCTCAGCGGCGGCGGCCGCCTCTTCGCGGTGGTGGGCGAGGGCCCGGCCATGTGCGCCCGCCTCATCACCCGCACTGGCGGCGCCGAGTGGTCCGAGGAGGAGCTCTTCGAGATCGATCTGGAACCGCTGGAGAATAGCGCCGCACCGCAGCACTTCGAGCTGTAAGGGCTCGCGCCCTTGATTCGAGGGCGGGCGGCTCGTATATTAGTCGACGCTAATATTTAAAAAGGGACGCAAGATGCAACGCACCGCCGCCAAACTCCTGCTCGCCGCCGCCCTGGTCCTGCCCCAGGCGGCCCTGGCCTCCGACCTGCTCGGGGTCTACCACCAGGCGCTGGAGAGTGACCCGCAGCTGCGCGCCGCCGAGGCGGCCCACCGCGCCGCCATGGAGATCCGCCCGCAGAGCCGCTCGGCACTGCTGCCGCAGGTGAACCTCAGCGCCGAACGCAACACCATCGACAGCGACATCACCGGCCTGGGCAACCGCAACTACGACACCAACGGTTACACCCTCAGTCTGGTGCAGAGCATCTACCACCACGACACCTACGTGCAGCTGCGTCAGGCCGACGCGGGCATCGCCCAGGCCGACGCCGAGCTGCGCGCCGCCGGGCACGGCCTCATCCTGCGCGTGGCCGAAGCCTACTTCAACCTGCTCGCCGCCGAGGACAATCTGGAGTTCGCCGAGGCGGAGAAACGCGCCATCAGTCAGCAGCTGCGCCAGACCAAGCAACGCTTCGAGGTGGGCCTCTCGGCCATCACCGACGTACACGAGGCGCAGGCCAGCCACGACCTCGCGGTGGCCCAGGAGATCGCCGCCCAGAACCAGCTGGAAATCGCCCGCGAGGTGCTACGCGAGCTCACCGGCAACGAGCCCGACGGCACCGCGCCCCTCAGCGGCGAGATGGCCCTGGTCGGCCCCGAGCCCGCCGACATCGACCAGTGGGTCGAGACCGCGCTGCAACAGAACCTCGGCCTGCTGGCCACCGAGGCCTCGGTCAACGCCGCCCGCGAAGAGGTGAAGCGTCGCCAGTCGGGCCACTATCCCAGCCTCGACCTGGTCGCCAGCCGCCGCTACTCCGACACCCGCGACGCCCCCTCCTTCGGCAACGAGAGCACCACCAACACCATCGGCCTGCAGCTCAACGTGCCCCTCTACTCCGGCGGTCGCACCAGCGCCACCGTGCGCGAGGCGGGCCACCGCCTCACCCAGGCACTGGAGGGGCTGGACCAGCAGCGCCGCGCCACCGTGCGTCAGACCCGTAGCGCCTACCTCGGCGTGATCGCCGGGATCAGCCGGGTGAAGGCACTCAAGCAATCGCTCTCTTCCACCCAGACCGCGCTGGAGGCCACTCAGGCCGGATTCGAGGTGGGCACCCGCACCGTGGTCGACGTGCTCAACTCCCAGCGTCTGGTCTACCTGGCCCGCCGCGACTACGCCCGCGCCCGTTACGACTACCTGCTCGCCACCCTCAGCCTCAAGCAGGCCGCGGGCACCCTTGATGTGGCTGACCTGGAGTCCATCAACCGCTGGTTCCAATAGGGCGGCCCGCGGCCGCCATCCAG
>JBFFSW010000230.1:0-3411 GCA_041572195.1 Thiohalomonadaceae bacterium
CTCCCCCTCCTTCAAACTCATCTTCTCCCGCAGCAGGGCGTCACGCTCGCGGCGAAAGCTGAACAGCTCCAGCGCGGCGCTGAGTTCGTCGCGGAATTCATCCATGTTCCAGGGCTTGCGGATGTAGCGGTGAATCTCGCCGCGATTGACGGCGTCGATGGCGTCGTCGATCTCAGTGTAGGCGGTGGTGAGGATGCGGATCGCATCGGGGTGGTGTTGGCGCAGGCGGCGCAGCAATTCGGTGCCGTTGCCGCCGGGCATCTTCTGGTCGGTGACGAGGATGGCGATCTCCTCGGCGTGCTGCTCGAACAGCGCCTCGGCCTCGTCGATGTCGGCGGCGGTGTAGACGCGGGCGAGGTCCTCCATGCCGTCGGCGAAGTTCTCGCGCGCGGCCTCTTCGTCGTCGACGAAGAGCACGGCGAGGTGGCTGTCGTGGGCTTGTTGCGGCTGCATGGGCTACCTCAGTCGTTACCGCCGGTGGCTGGCAGGGTGATGGTGAATTCGGTGTAGTCCCCCTCCCTGGAGCGGCAGTCGATGCGTCCCTGCATCCCGCGGATGACGCGGCGGCAGAAGGGCAGGCCGATGCCGTTGCCCTCGCCCGGCGCGCCGGTGGTGAAAAAGTCCTCGAAGATGTGCGGCATCACCCGCTCGGGGATGCCGCTGCCGCTGTCGCGGAAGATCAGTTTATGCTCCCGCCCGCCCGCCTCCAGGCGGATGGTGATCCCGCCCTTGCGCACCGCGGCGATGGCGTGCAGGGCGTTCTTCAGCAGGTTGAAGAGCACGTAGGTGAACAGCGGCGCCGATCCGTTGAAGATGAAATCATCCCCCTCGATCTCGGCGATCTGCTCACGCTGCCCCTCCTGGAAGGGGTAGCGCTCAATGGCGTCGTTCAGCGCACCACGCATGGAGAGCGGGGTGAACTCGGCGCTGTCGTAGGCCTCGTCGCGCACGTTCGCCAACAGCAGGTTGATGGCGGAGTTGGCCTGCTTCACCTCGTCCTCGATGTCCTCGACCACCGAGTCCAGCGCCTCGCGGTGGGCGGGCCGGATCACCACGTCCACCTCATCGCGTGCGCGGCAGTTGTCGTAGCTCTTCAGCAGGGTGGGCAGGTATTTGCCCATGCCCTGGGCGGCGGCGCGTATGCTCAGCAGTGGCGTGCGCAGCTCGTGGGCCACGCTGGCGGCCAGGGAGAGCATGGTGCGTCGCTTCTCGCGCTGCATCTCCTCCTCCAGGCGTCGCGCGCGCTCCGCCAGGTAACGCTGCATCGCCTCCTCCAGGGCGCGGCTCAGGCGCTCGAAGTCCCAGGGCTTGGTGATGTAGCGGTACACCTCCACCTCGTTGGTGACGGACATGGAGAGGTTGACGTCCGGATAGGCGGTGGTGAGCAGGCGCACCACCTCCGGGTGACGCTCCTTGACCGCCGCCAGCAGGTCGATGCCGTCGCGATCGTCCATGCGATGGTCGGTGACCACCACGGCGATGGAGGGGTCTGCCTCCAGCAGTGCCTCGGCCTCGTCGGCGTTGGATGAGGTGAGCACGCGATAGCGCTCGGAGTAATACTCGTCGAAGGACTCGCGCGCGGTCTGCTCGTCGTCGACGAACAACACGCCGAAGCGCGGCGGCGGGTGGGTCTCATGGCCCGGTTGGGCGTGGAGGGTCATATCGGCATCCTCAGCTCATCGATTCGGGCGCCTGCTTCGCGGCGCTCCCGTCCTCTTCCCTGAACAACGGTAAATCGAACTTGAACTCGGTCCAGCCATTCTCTGTAGCGGATACCGACAGGTTACCCCCGTGATTATTCACGATTGTATGGCAGATGCTCAAGCCCAGGCCCAGCCCCTCACCCTGCTTGCGGGTGGTGAAGAAGGGGTCGAAGATGTGCGTGCGTAGCACCTCATCCACCCCCTTGCCGTTGTCGAGCACCCGCAGCCAGACGCGCTCCGCCTCGACGTCACAGACGATGCGGATCTCGCCATCGGCCCCGCGCCCGGCGTCGCGCACCGCCTGGGCGGCGTTGCCGATGAGATTCACCAGCACCTGCATCAGTTGCGAGGCCGAGCCGCGCACCCAGCAGTGCTCCGGGGTCTGCGCGGCAACCACCAGCCCCTTGTGCTGATGCTGGGTGACGGTGAGCGCCTGACGCACCGCCTCGGCCAGGTCGAAGCGGCTGTCGGGGCCGACATCCCCCGGATAGGCGAAGACGTGAAGCGCCTTGAGGATGTCGCTGATGCGCCACATCTGCTCGCCGATGCGCTCCAGCTGACGGCGCAGCTTCTCGTTGGCCCCCACCTCGGGCTGGCGCAGCGCCAGCTGCTGGGTGGAGAGGCCGTTATTGAGCGGGTTGTTGATCTCGTGCAGCAGCCCGGCGGTGAGGGTGCCCAGGGCCTTCATCTTCTCGTTGCGGATCAGCTGCTCGTGCAGCAGTTGCAGCTCCTCCAGCGCCGCCTCCAGGGCACGGTTGCGCTCCAGCAGCTCGCGCTCCAGGGCGGCGTTATCGTAGAGATTGCGCAGGCGTGTGCGCACCTCCACGCTGCTGAAGGGCTTGGAGAGAAAATCATCGGCGCCCAGCTCCAGCGCCTGCACCTTCTTCTCCTCCACCGGCGAGGCGGTGAGCATGATGATGCGGCTGCGCCGCCCCTCCTCGTCCGCCTTCAACCGGCGGCACACCTCCAGGCCATCCAGCCCCGGCATCATCAAATCCAGCAGCAGCAGGTCCGGGTGGTGCGCCAGGGCCAGGTCAAGGGCCACCGCGCCGTCGGCCGCCGCCAGCACCCGGTAATCCTCGCTCAGCATCTCGCTGAGGTAGTCGCGCATATCCGGCTCATCATCGGCCACCAGCACCAGTGGACGGGTGTCATCCGCGTCCATGCTCACCCGAACGGGTTCGTCCAGGCCGCTGAGCGCCGAGGAGACATGGCGGTCCGCCTCGAAATAGATGGTGGAGAGCGGGTCGTCATCGTCGATGGGCGGGTCGTCGCAGACGACCGTCTCCTCATCAACCCCCAGCTCATCCAGCGGCAGGGTGACGCTGAAGCGGGTCCCCTCCCCCCGCGTGCTCTCCACGCCGATGCTCCCCTCCATCTTCTCGATCAACTCCTTCACCAGCGCCAGGCCGAGGCCAGTGCCCTGAAAGCTTCGGGTGGACGAGCTGTCCACCTGGCGGAAACGCTCGAAGATGTGCGGCAACTGATCGGCGTCGATACCAATCCCGGTATCGCTGATCTCCACGCTCAACTGGCTGCCCTGAACCCCGCTGCGCACCCGGATCCGCCCCCCCTTGGGGGTGAACTTCACCGCGTTGTTGATGAGATTGATGAACACCTTCTCCAGCGCCCGCTCATCGGCCATCACCAGCAGCGGAAACTTGTAATACTCGCGCTCAATAGTCAGCCCCCGCGACTCCGCCAGCGC
>JBFFSW010000231.1:0-3405 GCA_041572195.1 Thiohalomonadaceae bacterium
GCGCCGGGCTCGAAGCGGCTTAGCCCCTCGCGCAGACAGTAGTCGATCCCCTGGTAGTAGCAGAGTTCGAAGTGCAGGTCGTCGAAGCGTTCGTCGCAGCCCCAGTGACGGCCGTAGAGGGTGTCTCTGGAGCGCAGCGAGAGGGCCCCTGCGACCGTCTTGCCCTCGTGTTCGGCGAGCATCAACACCAGCGCCTCGGGCATGGTCTCGGCAAGCTCACGAAAGAAGGGCAGGGTGAGGGTGGCGTGACCACCGCGGCGCTCGAAGGTGTCGCGGTAGAAGCGGTGGAAGTCGCTCCAGTCGGTGTCGCTGGCGGTGTGGCCGTCGATCACGCGAATGGTGATCCCCTGCTCGATAACCCGCCGCCGTTCACGCCGCACCTGCTTGCGCCGTTTGCTGGTGAAGTCATTCAGGAAATCATCGAAATCGCCCCAGCCCCGGTTGTTCCAGTGGAACTGCACGTCATAGCGCAAAGGCAGCTTTTCAGTGCGACAAAATTCGGCATCGGCCTCATCGAGAAAGAGCAGATGCAAGGACGATAACTCTTCCTTTGCGGCCATCTCCATCGCGGCCCGCAACAGCTCCCGTCCTGCGCCCAAAAAACGCGGCCCGGTGACTGGCGAGTAGGGCACGGCGTTGACCAGCTTGGGGTAGTAGCGCCGCCCGCTGCGCTGGTAGGCCTCGGCCCAACTCCAGTCGAAGACCAGCTCGCCGTAGGAGTTCTCTTTCAGGTAGAGCGGCAGGGCACCGATGAGCTTGCCTGAGTCGTCACGCAGCAGCAGATGGCGCGGATGCCAGCCCCACTTTTCGCCGACACAGCCGTGGGCCTCCAGGGCACTCAGAAACTCGTGACGCAGGAAGGGGTTGTCTATGCCGCCGCTGAGTGCGTTCCACTCGGCGGCGGGGATCTCGGTGAGGGATGAGCAAACGCTGACGGGCATCGGCGTGACCGAGCTTAGGGCAGCTCCGGCCCCCGTTTGATCTGCCACCAGCTGAGCGCCATGAGGGCGCGGAAGCGGCGCCGCTCGTCCTTGAGTTCGGGGCGTTCGGGCCGCTCGCCCCCGGGCAGGGCGTAGTGTTGGTACTTTTCTCGGTCGGTGGCGATGAAGTCGCGGCCGATGAGGTACTGCCAGCCCAGGCCGCTCTTCGGCCCGTCGCCCAGCAGGTCTTCGCCGAAGTGGCTGTAGCTGAAGCCCGGCTCGGCGCTCAGCTCAACCAGGGTGGGGATGATGTCGATGTGGCTGCCGGGGGTGTCACGCGGGCCGCGCTCATCCAGCACCTCGGGACCGTAGAGGATCAGCGGTACGGCGTTGTGCTGGGCGATGTCGTCGCCGGGGAAGTTTATTGCCAGGCGTGCGGTGTGGTCGCCGGTGAGGGCGAAGAGGGCCTTGGGCAGTCGCTTCTCCGCCTCGCGCACGAAGCGGCCCGCTTCGCGGTCGGCGTACCAGATGTGGCCGAGCACCTCCAGAGTGCCTGGCTTGGTGGCCGTGAGCGGTTCGGGCAGTGACTTCATCGGGAAGCCGACGGCCTCCAGGTCCAGGTCGTAGGGGGGGTGGTTGCTGGTGGTGAGGATGAAGTTGAAGCTGGGCTTCTCGTCGTCCAGGTTCTCGAGGATGAAGTCGAACAGGCGCGCGTCGTCCACCCCCCACTCGTTGGTCTCGGCGCCGTCGGCGTCCATGTGGCCGCCGCCGTAGATTTCGTCGAAGCCCTGACGTTGGGCGAAGCTGTCCAGGCGCTGCCAGCTGAGGAAGCCGCCGTAGTAGAAGCGGGTGGTGTAGCCCATGCGCTTGAACAGCGCGGCGATGGCACCGGGGTAGGGTTGGGTGGCGGTGGGTTCGTAATTGATATTGAGCCCGGCGTCGGGGAAGCCGGTGACCAGGGCGTTCATCGAGCCGATGGTGCCGCTGGAGGCAGGCAGGAAGTTGGGGAAGTAGAGCCCCTCTTCGGCTAGCGGCGCCAGCCCCGGGCTGAGCCCCAGTTCGCGGTAGGCGGGCATCACCACCCAGCCGCTGTGGCTCTCCATCAGCAGCAGGAAGATGTGGCGCGGGCGCTTGCCACGGCCGTGGGCCTGGCTGCCCAGCCCCTCGGCGATCTCCTTGCCCGGATAGGCGCCCTGGCCGCGGCTCGCGCGCACCGTGTTCAGCGCCTCGCGTAGGTCGCCCTCGGGCCAGAGCTGCTCCAGTGCCGCGCCGCTCTCCAGTTGCAGTCGCGCCTTGATGGTGTAGTGCAGGGCGGAGAAGGGGTTGAGCACGGTGCGGTTGAGGAACATGTCATCGACCACGAAGGCGTGCTTGAGGCGCATCGGCTCGCCCCAGAGGGTGCCGCCGCGGCCCATGGCGGCGAAGAACAGGAACACCATCAGCGCCGCCAAGGCGTGGCGCGGCAGGCGGTGGCTCCAACCGGGGGTGTAGCCCAGCCAGCGCTTGAGCTGCCGCCACAGTGGCCAGATTACCGCCACCAGCAGCAGGCTGAAGAGAATCGGGTGGTACTCCTTCCAGATGGTGATCATCACCGCTCGGGCATCGTCGTGGATGATGCCGAAGATGTGGATGTCGAACTGATCGCCGTAGACGTAGAAGAAGACCAGATCGGCGCCGAACAGGGACACGGCGACGATGAGGTAGAGGTAGGCGAGGGTGAGGCGCAAGCGCCCCGCCCAGGCCGCCGCCGAGGGCCTTAGCAGCGCCAGCGTCAGCGCTGCGAGCACTCCGGGCAGCACCCAGATGGCGGCGATGGCGACGTCATAACGCAGGCCCTGGCCGACAACCGCCAGCAGCGAGGCGAGGCCGGTGGTGGGGTCGGCCTGCTCGTTGAAGGCGGCGATCAGCAGCAGCCGGAACAGCTGCAGGCTGAGGACGATGAACAGCCATAGCTGCAGGTCGCGCCCCCAGTTGCCGAGCAGGCCGTGGAGTCGGCCGTGGTGTTGGATCACGGGTGAATCAGCTCTCCAGGAAGCGCTCGACATCCAGCGCTGCGCGGCAACCGGCGGCGGCGGAGGTGATCGCCTGCTTGTAGTTGGGGTCGGCGACGTCACCGGCGGCGAACACGCCCTCGACCGAGGTGGCGGTGGCGTTACCCTCGCGACCCTGGCGGGTGACGATGTAGCCGCGATCCAGCTCCAGCTGGCCCTCGAACAGGTCGGTGTTGGGCTTGTGGCCGATGGCGATGAACAGGCCGGTCAGCTCGACATCGCGGGTGGAGCCATCCTGGTTGTTCTTCAGGCGCACGCCGGTCACGCCGGAGGCATCGCCCAGCACCTCGTCCACCTCCTCGAAGGTGGCCAGATTGATGTTGCCGTTCTCCACCTTCTCCATCAGCTGGTCGATCAGGATCTTCTCGGCACGGAAGGTGTCGCGGCGGTGGATCAGGGTGACCTCGGCGGCGATGTTTGAAAGATAGAGCGCC
>JBFFSW010000232.1:0-3403 GCA_041572195.1 Thiohalomonadaceae bacterium
GGTGAGCCGGTCTTGGTGGCAACGGTGATGGCGAAGATGGCGGCCAGGCCGAGAATGGCACCGGCCATGAAGGCGCGGATCAGGGTGTCCTTGGCCGACATATAGACCTTGGACTCACCCTGGTCCACCATCTTGGAGACGAACTCCGAGGGTTCCAGATATGACATGGTTGGCTCCTTTAGCGTCGTGTAAGCGCAAAAAAAAGCGCCCACACATGCGGACGAATGCCTGCATGAATGGACGCCTTTGTCCCGCTAACGATAATTTGTAACCGCCCTCTACTCGCCGTTGAGTAGGGTGAGCGCGGTGGGGATGACCCGATTATCTAACTTGCATGTGCCGTGCCATGATCGTCATGGGTCGGTTTTACAGGATTTGGCGGGTTTAGGGGGGAGATTATCGGCAGGGCCTTGCACAACAATGAGCGCTTTCCCCGCCGCCTCGCGCGATAAGAGTGCAGCGTGGGACTATTGTTCACCCGCCTGAAGGGCGAATTGCGCGGTGATGGTATCCATGGAGTTGAGGTGGTCGATGAACCAGTTCGGCACCGTCTCGCTCACATAGTGGCGCACGGCGTCGATATCCCCGGCATCGAGTTTCTCCTTGAACGCCCGCATCTCCTCCAGCACCCGCTCATGCTCGCCCTTGTGCATGGGCGCGGCGAAAAAGCCGATGCGGTCCATCAGCTCGTTTTCGCGTTGCAGGTGGGCGCTGGTGTGGGTGTACAGCTGATCGAAGAGCGCGGGAAGCTCCGCGTCCGAACACGCCTGCAGGGCGTTCATCAAGCCGACCGCCTCCTCATGGTCGGCATCCTGAAAACCAAGCCCGCGCTTGAGGTCGTCACTCCAGTTAATGGTGGTCATTGTGGGTCTTCTGGTTGGTGGGTTCGAGGGCCATCATAGCAGAGGCTAGCCGATCCCCACCAAGCCCCTCAACTCCGCCACGCAAGAGCCACATCCCGTCCCGGCCTTGAGTGCTTTGCCTATCGCCTCGACGCTGTCGATCCCCTCTTCACGCACCGCCTTGAGAATGGTGTTTCTGCCGACGCCAAAGCAGGCGCAGACGGTGGGTCCGGCATCCTCACCCGCGATGGGTGGTCTGCCGGAGAGCAGGGCGATGCGTTCCTTGTCGCTGATCATCTCCTTTTCAAACAGCGGTTCCAGCCAATCGTGCGGCGGGAGTTTGTGATCGGGGCCGATGTAGAGGCACGACTCCAACCGGCCGTTGACCAGGCGGGCGGCGCGGTATTGTCGGGTGGCCGGATCGAAGTACTCGATCCAGCCTACATCGTGCTCGTTGCTACAGAGCAGTCTGCGCGCCCGTTGAGCCCAGTCGTCCGGCACGTGGTGACCGGCGATGGGGTAGCGCCACAGGCCGTTGCCGCGTGACCTGCTCCAGTAGTCGGTCTCGGCCATCGGCAGCTCGCGGCGCGAGAGCAGGAAGCCGTACCAGTGGGCGTTAAAGGGCTCGACGCGCACCGGGCTCTGTTTGAATTCGGGCTGCCCGGAGAGGGGGTCGGTGACGGCGTTGATCACGCCGCCGACGCGGGCGTTGCGGCTGAACTGATCGTTCCAGTGGATCGGCACGAAGAGGCTGCCCGGCTGTTGTGCCTCGCCCACCATGGCACGCACCAGCACCTCGCCCTGCGCGCCGCTGACTCGCACCAGGGTGTTGTCGTCGATGCCGAGTCGCCGGGCGTCCTCCGGATGGATCTCGGCGTAGGGCTCCTGGGTATGGGTGGCGAGGCGCGGTGATTTACCGCTGCGGGGCATGGTGTGCCAGTGGTCGCGTACCCGGCCGCTGTTGAGGCGCATGGGGTAGTCGTCGCTGGTCGTCGTCGCCGGCGGGCGCGGGGTGACGGCGATGAAGCGCGCCCTGCCGCTGGGGGTGAAGAATCTGCCGTCGCCGAAGAGGCGGGCGGCGCCCCACTGCATCGGCTGCAGCGACTCGTAATCGGCGCCGATCCAGCCGCTCAGGTTGAGGTCGCGACGACCATTATTCCGGTAGGCGGTCAGCCGCGCATACTCGTCGAAGATCTCGGCGGGGTTCGAGTAAGCGAAATGCCCGGCGAAGCCCATGCGCATCGCCACCTCGGCGATAATCCACCAGTCGCCTTTTGCCTGCCCCGGCGCATCGAGAAAGGGGCGCTGGCGCGAGATGCGCCGTTCGGAATTGGTGACGCTGCCATCCTTCTCCCCCCAGGCGAGGGCGGGGAGCTTGATGTGCGCGAGGTCGACGGTATCGGTGCGGGCCATCACATCGGAGACCACCACCAGCTCGCATTGTTTCAGTGCCGCCATGACCCGGTCCGCCTCGGGCATGCTGACCACCGGGTTGGTGCCCATAATCCAGATCGCCTTCACCTGTCCCGCCTCGATGGCGTTGAACAGTTCGACCGCCTTGAGGCCCGAACGCTCGGCGATGGTGGGTGATTGCCAGAATTGTTGCACGATATCCCGATGCTCCGGGTTATCCAGCTCCATATGCGCGGCCAGCTGGTTGGCCAAGCCGCCCACCTCGCGTCCGCCCATGGCGTTGGGCTGGCCGGTGATGGAGAAGGGGCCCATGCCGGGACGACCGATGCGTCCGGTGAGGAGGTGACAGTTGATGATGGCGTTGCCCTTGTCGGTGCCGCTGGAGGACTGGTTGATCCCCTGCGAGTAGAGGGTGACGGTCCGCTCGTTGCGGGCGAAGAGGCGATAGAACTTTTCCACGACCTCTTCGCTAAGTTCACACTGCTGTGCCACGGAGGAAATATTCGGAGCAGTGTGTTGTGCCGTGCTTAGTGCCGTATCCAGCCCCTCGCAGTAGTTGTCGGTGAAGAGGGGGTTACGCTCGCCGTGCTGATCCAGATAGTTCATCAGGCCGTTGAAGAGTACCGCGTCGCTGCCCGGTTTGAGCGCCAGGTGCAGGTCGGCGATATCGCAGCTGGCGGTACGGCGCGGGTCGATCACCACGACCTGGAGATCGGGGTTCTCCTGCCTGGCTCGAACGATGCGCTGGTAGAGCACCGGATGGGTCCAGGCGGCATTGGAGCCGGTGAGAACGATGAGTTTCGCCCGTTCCAGGTCTTCGTAATTACACGGCACGCTGTCGGAACCGAAGGCGCGCTTGTAGGCGGCCACCGCCGAGGACATGCAGAGCCGTGAGTTGGTGTCGATGTTGGCAGAGCCGATGTAGCCCTTCATCAATTTATTGGCGACGTAGTAATCCTCGGTGAGCAGTTGCCCCGAGACGTAGAAGGCCACCGCATCGGGGCCGTGTTCGGCAATGATTATTTTAAAGCCGTCGGCGACACGGTCGAGGGCCTCGTCCCACTCGCTGACCTGGCCGTTGACCATGGGATAGAGCAGGCGGCCATCCAGGTCCAGGGTCTCGCCAAGCGCCATCCACTTGGAGCAGA
>JBFFSW010000233.1:0-3358 GCA_041572195.1 Thiohalomonadaceae bacterium
GCCGTGGCGCTGGCTGGCGTCAGCCTGGAGGTAGAGCGCGGCGAGTTTTTCGCCCTCCTCGGGCCTAACGGCGCGGGAAAATCCACGCTTATAGGAATCGTCAGCTCGCTGGTCAACAGGACCGCGGGCAAGGTGTTCGTTTTTGACCACGACATGGACCGCGACCCGGAATCCGCCAAGGCCTGCATCGGCATCGTGCCCCAGGAGTTCAACTTCAACCTATGGGAGCAGGTGATCCATATCGTCACCAACCAGGCGGGTTTCTACGGGCTGCCGCGGGGGCTTGCCCAGGAGCGGGCCGAAAAGTATCTGCGCCAGCTCGGGCTGTGGGACAAGCGGCACCAGAGATCGCGTGAGCTATCTGGCGGTATGAAACGCAGGCTCATGATCGCCCGTGCCCTGGTTCACGAGCCAAAGCTCTTGATCCTCGACGAGCCCACCGCCGGGGTGGATATCGAGCTGCGCCGCTCCATGTGGGAGTACCTGAAGAAGGTCAACGCCGCGGGCACCACCATCATCCTCACCACCCATTATCTGGAGGAGGCGGAGCAGCTCTGTCGCAACGTCGCCATCATCGACCAAGGCGGGATCATCGAGAACACCTCGA
The DNA here is from genome assembly GCA_041572195.1 of Thiohalomonadaceae bacterium. Lineage (GTDB taxonomy): Bacteria > Pseudomonadota > Gammaproteobacteria > Thiohalomonadales > Thiohalomonadaceae > JBFFSW01. The sequence continues at coordinate 608 of JBFFSW010000233.1, forward strand.
TCAAGCGCCTGCTCTCGCAGCTGGACAAGGAGACCTTCATCCTCGATGTGAAGGAGGAGCTGGAGGCGGCGCCGGAGCTGGCCTGCGGCTACCCCATCGTGCTGGCCGACCCGCACACCCTGGAAGTGGAGGTACGCCGCGAGCAGGGGCTCAACGCGGTCTTCGCCGAGCTGGGCGCCCAGGGCATCGAGGTGCTCTCCATGCGTAACAAGGCCAACCGCCTGGAGGAGCTGTTCCTCGACCTGGTGGAGAACAAGGAGGCCCGCGCATGAGACGCTGGCGCAACTACCGCATCGCCTTCAACACCATCCTGGTGAAGGAGATCCGCCGCTTCGTGCGCATCTGGGTGCAGACCATCATGCCGCCGGTGATCACCACCGCGCTCTACTTCGTCATCTTCGGGCAGATGATCGGCGGCCAGCTGGCCCCCATCGACGGCTACGGCTACATGGACTACATCGTCCCCGGGCTGATCCTGATGAGCGTCATCACCAACTCCTACGGCAACGTGGTCTCCAGCTTCTACGGCTCCAAGTTCGGCCGTTACGTGGAGGAGCTGCTGATCTCCCCCATCCCCCACTCGCTGATCCTCGCCGGATACATCGCCGGCGGCGTCGCCCGCGGGCTGACCGTCGGCGCGGTGGTCACCCTGGTGGCCACCCTCTTCACCGACCTGCATCTGCACGACATCTGGGTCAGCCTCAGCGTGGTGCTGCTCACCGCCATCCTCTTCTCGCTGGCGGGCTTCATCAACGCGGTCTACGCCAACAGCTTCGATGACATCACCATCATCCCCAACTTCGTCCTCACCCCGCTCACCTATTTGGGGGGGATTTTCTACTCGGTGGAGATGCTGCCCGGCTTCTGGCGCGACGCCTCGCTGCTCAATCCCATCCTCTACATGGTCAACACCTTCCGTTACGGCATGCTGGGGGTCTCGGACATCGGCCTGGGCACCGCCTACGCGGTGATCATCGGCTTCATCGTCCTGCTCTACGGCTACAGCCTGCATCTGCTGAAGAAGGGGGTGGGCCTGCGCGGCTGATCTCCCCTTTTGATCAAGGGCATGATCTGGGTTAGGATTCCCGAAAAGGACAAATAAGATCACCGGCTTACGGTGACACAGGGAACGCAACTAAGGAGGGGGTAGTGTTTCGAGCACTCATGCTGCTATCGGCATTGATACCGTCGGTCGGGATGGCCGAATTCCATATCGACGCCTCAGCCGCCATCGGCCACCTCAATACCGATAACTTCGACCTCAACAGCATCGAATTCGGCGTGCAGATGCCCATCGTCAAGCCGCTGGGTGTGCTGGCCCGCTACATCCGCGCCCAATCCAACGACCCGCTCAACACCGACCACAGCCAGCTCATCGGCGCGCTCTTCGTCAACAAACCCGACCTCGGCGGCCTGTTCCTCGACTACGCCCGCGCCGAGCACGACAACGGCGTTAAATACACCCGCGGCGAAACCACCAACGGCCTCACCGCCAAGGCCTACCTTGAGGGCTTCGACCTCAACCTCTCACGTAGCGACATCCAGCGTGACGTCGCCCCCAACACCCTCATCGACGAGCAACACGCCCGCGCCGAACTCACCTGGTATCCCCACCAGAACCTCGCCCTCAGCGCCACCCACGGCTTTATCGATATCGACCAGAGCTACGACCTCAAACTCATCTGGCAAGCCCACGACAACAGCCGCCTCACCTACGCCCTGCTCTACCAGCGCCAGCAGGACGGCGGCAAGGCGATTGGGGTGAATGTGAGGTACTACTTCCAGAGGCCGAAAAGCTTGCAGAAGCGGGTGCGAAAGGATCAACAATAGGGCGTAGAAGCTCTACTCTTAACCACCAACCGAGCGACACCACATATGAAGATGAAGTCAGGACGTCACGGGCGGCTAAGACGATTCGCCCGCGATGTCTCCGCCCACACCCCGTTCGTCAATATGTTGCTGCTGCTGGTCGTGCTGTGGCTGCTCTTCTCGACCGGCCTCTTTCTTGCTGAACAGGGCACTGAGCACTCAAGCATCACCAGCTATGGTGAGGCCCTCTACTGGGGCGTCGCGGCCTTCTCCACCGCTGGTATCGCCAGCACCCCCGAAACCGGCATCGCGAAGTTAGTCGGCGGAAGCTGGATCGTCATCGGCTCAGTACTCTTCTTCGGCACCATCGTCGCCACGGTCACCACTTACTTCATGCGCCCCATACAGCGCCCACACAAACAGATCATCGACACTATCGAATACAACCTGGAGCAGATGAACGACCTGACGCTGGAAGAGCTCGACCTGCTGAAGGAGACCGTCGACACGCTGATCACCCATGTTGAACACCTGAAACAACGGCATGCCGACAGAAGAGGTGCGGAGTAGAGAGAAAAAAGGCCGCTATTAGCGGCCTTTTTTCTCTAACAATTATTAGCTTACTTCTCCCTCGTCGCCCTGAAGACCACATCCGGATTGCGCTCCTCGGCCAGGGAGAGATTCACGCGGGTAGGGGCGATGTAGGTCAGATCACCGGCGCCGTCGATGGCGAGGTTATCATCGTTCTTGCGTTTAAAGGCCTCCAGCATCTTCGCATCATCACACTCCACCCAACGGGCGGTGGCCACATTGACCGGCTCGAAGATGCACTCCACCTTGTACTCATCCTTGAGACGCTGGGCAACCACGTCGAACTGCAGCACACCGACGGCGCCAAGGATAAGGTCGTTGTTCTTCAACGGCCGGAATAGCTGGGTAGCC
>JBFFSW010000234.1:0-3352 GCA_041572195.1 Thiohalomonadaceae bacterium
CGATGACCAGCAGCTCCGCCTCGCCCACCCCGGCCGCCTTCAGCACCTCGTGGTTGGAGGCGTTGCCGTAGAAGACCGAGTAGCCCTTCTTGCGCCCGCCGCTGACATGCGAGGCGCGCTGTTCGATGGCCACGTAGGGGATATCCGCCTCACGCATGAGTGATGCGATGCGCATGCCCATGCGACCGAAACCGGCGATCACCACCTTGGGCTCACCCGCCTCGGCCTGGGGCTCCATCGCCAGCGCCTCCTCCAGCTCGCCGCTCGGCGCCGGGCGGTTGCTGATACGCGAGGCCAGCAGCGGGGTGAGCACCATGCTCATCACCACCACCATTACCGCCTCCTGGTAGAGGCGGTTGTCGAACAGGCCGCTGACCAGCGCCGCGCCGAAGAGCACGAAGCCGAACTCACCGCCCTGGGGCAGCAGCAGGGCCATGTTGCGCGCCTCCGGGCGGCGGATGCCGAACAGCCGTGCGCTGCCCCAGATCACCAGCGCCTTCACCGCCAGCAGCGCCAGCAGCAGCCCCACCATGCGCAGCGGCGAGTCGAGCAGCACCGAGGGCTCCACCGACATGCCCACGCTGATGAAGAACAGCCCCAGCAGCAGGCCGCGGAAGGGCTGGATGTCGGCGAGGATCTGGTGGCGGAACTCCGAGTCGGCGATCAGCAGCCCGGCGATGAAGGCGCCCATGGCCATGGACATCCCGGCGTGCTCGATCAGGGTGGCGATGCCCAGTACCAGCAGCAGGGCGGTGGCGAGGAAGATCTCCTCGCCGCCGTGGTGGGCGATGCGTTGCAGCACCGGGCGCAGCAGGAAACGCCCGCCGAGCACCACCAGCGCCACCACCCCCAGCGACTCGGCCAGCACCAGCAGCACGTCGCCGCCGAAGGAGCTCTCCGGCTCGGCCATCAGCGGCACCAGCGCCAGCAGCGGCACCACCGCCAGGTCCTGCAGCAGCAGGACGGCGAAGGCGGAGCGGCCGTAGCCGCTGTTGAGCTCGCGCCGCTCGATCAGCAGTTGCAGGACGAAGGCGGTGGAGGAGAGGGCCAGGCCCAGGCCCAGGATCAGCGCCGGGCGGAGATCGACGTCGAGCAGCCACAGCAGGGCGGTGAGCAGCAGGCCGGTGACCACCACCTGGGTGGTGCCCAGGCCGAAGACCATGCGCCGCATCAGCCACAGGCGCGCCGGTTTCAGCTCGATGCCGATGATGAACAGCAGGAACACCACGCCGAGCTCGGCAAAGCTGCGGATCTGCTCCACCTCGCCGATCAGCCCCAGGCCCGACGGGCCGACCAGCACCCCGGCGGCGAGGAAGCCGAGCACCGAGCCCAGGCGCAGGAACTGGAACAGGGGGACCACCACCACGGCGGCGATCAACAGGATGAGGGTGTCGTTGAGGTAGCTCATGTTGGCACTATACCTTTATTCGCCGTTGTCGATACGGCTGTGCCAGAGCTTCTTCTCCTCGTACATCGCCTTGTCGGCGTGGCGGGCCAGGGCCTCGCGGCTCTCGCCATGCTCGGGATAGACCGCGGCGCCGATGCTCACCCCCACCCTGAGCCGCTGACCCTGATAGTCGGTGACGTGGGCGCGCACTGCCTCGCCCAGGCGCGCGGCCAGCTGGCGGGCCTCGCCGGGTGCGGTCTCCGGTGCCAGCACCACGAACTCGTCGCCGCCGACGCGGGCGACGATGTCACTCTCGCGCAGGGTCTCGCGCAGTACCTGGGCGACGGCGATGAGGACCGCGTCCCCCGCCTCGTGGCCGTGCTCGTCGTTGATCGGTTTGAAGCGGTTCAGGTCGAGCATGAACAGCGCCATGGGGTGGCGATAGCGCCCGCTGCGTAGCAGCTCGGTGTCGATCGCCTCGTCCATGCGCCGACGGTTGTAGAGGCCGGTGAGTGGGTCGCGCTCGGACTGCTCCTGCAACTGGCGTTGGGCGCTGGCGACCCGTCCGAGCAGGTAGTGGAACTCGTCGGTGAGCAGGGTCAGCTCGCGGAAGGCGAAGGGGGAGGCGTGCTGGCGGCGGCTGAGGTCGTCCAGCTCGTCGATGGTGCGCATGTGCTGGGAGAGCTCGACGATGGGTTTGACCAGCACCAGACGGGCGATGAGGTAGGCCACCGCGGCGACGATGAGAAAGATCACGCTGAAGACCGCGAACACCGAGTCGAGCATGAACTCCAGCGGCACCCGCAGCTTCTCCACTGGGAAGCGGATGTCGATGACGCCGTTGATGTCGCCCGCCTGGGCGTTGACGTGGCAGGCCAGGCACTCCCGCTCCGCCTTCAGCGGGTGGAGGAAGCGCAGGCTGTCCGTCTCTTCGTAGAGCCGCGGTTCGCCGCTCTCGACCACCTCGCGCAGCGGCGCGTCGTCGCCGGTGTCGATCATGTGGGGGACCTCGCCGAACAGCTCGGCCACCCCGGCGCTACGATAGAGGGCGATGCGGCTGTCGGGCATGGTATGGGCCAGGCTGCGGATCACCTCGTCGATATCCTCGCGCCCCCAGCCGCGCTTCATCACCGCGTAGATGCTCTGGAAGATCAGCTCCGAGGTCTTGTGCGCCTCCTGCTCGGCCATGTGGGTGATGGATTGCTGTTCGAAGTAGCGCGAGGCGCCGCCGACGACCAGGGTGGTGAAGCCCAGCACCGCCACGAAAAAGAGCAGCAGGGCGCGGGCCAGGGGCATGTTGATGAGATGTTTACGCATCCGCCCATTATACCGTCACGGGTGGAGGATACGCCCGTCCTCCAGCGCCACGCGCCGTTCGATGCGTTCGATCAGGCGTGCGTCGTGGGTGGCCAGCAGTACGCTGACGCCCAGCTCGTCATTCAGCTCGCGCAGCAGTTGCAGCAGCATCAGGGCGTTGGCGGCGTCCAGCCCGGCGGTGGGCTCGTCGGCCAGCAGCAGGGCGGGGCGGTGGATCACCGCGCGGGCCAGGGCCAGGCGCTGGCGCTCGCCGCCGGAGAGCTGGTTGGGCATGGCCGCGCCGCGTCCGCCCAGGCCCACCCGCTCCAGCATCGCCTCCACCTCGCCGTGGTCGCGACGCCCCAGCAGGCGCAGCGGCAGTTCCACGTTCTCGCGGGCGCTCAGGCTGGGGATGAGGTTGTACTCCTGGAAGATGAAGCCGACCCGTGCCCGGCGGTAGAGCGCCAGCCCGGTCTCATCGAGGGCGATGAGGTCGCGGCCGTCCACGCTCAGACAGCCGGAGTCGGCGCGCTCCAGGCCGCCGATGAGATTGAGCAGGGTGGACTTGCCCGAGCCGGATGGGCCGGCCAGCACCGTCATCGAACCGGCCTCCAGGCGCAGGTCGACATCGAACACCCCGCGCCCCTCGCCGCCGCTCTCCGGATAGCG
>JBFFSW010000235.1:0-3352 GCA_041572195.1 Thiohalomonadaceae bacterium
GGAACGATCAATTGATGCGCCTGCCACTGTTGCTGTTGACCGCGATGCTACTCGGTGCCTGCGCCGGTGAGCCGGTAAAGCCCGAGCTGAGTGCCGAGGAGAAGGCGCAAAAGGCCGCGCCGATGGTGCACGACGCCGACCGGGAGTTCGCCGTAGGCCGCTACTCCACCGCGCTCTTCTATTATGAGCAGGCGCTGGAGTACCTGCCGGAGGATTACCGCCTGCGTCTGCGGGTGGCCGACAGCCACAGGCAGTTGGGAAATTTCGCCTTGGCGAAGGAGCGATATCAGGCGCTGATCGGCGATCGTGGCGTAGACATCGGCGCCCGTGAGGGCTTGGGCCTGACCCAGCTCAAGCTGGGCGAGCAGGCCGCCGCGCGCGAACTCTTCGTCGCCGTGCTGGAGGATGACGCCGAGCGCTGGCGTTCACTCAACGCCCTGGGCACCATCGAGGACCTACACGCCAACTATTCGGCGGCGGGCGATTACTACCGTCGTGCGCTACAGGCCGAGCCGAACAACCCCATCATCATCAACAACTACGGCTACTCGCTGATCATGGCTGGCGATTACGCCGCTGCGGAGCGTGAACTCAAACGTGGCATCGCGCACGCCCCCGATTTTTTCCGCCTGAGAAACAATCTGGCCATCGCCCATGCCTGGCAGGGGGAGTATCGTGAGGCGGTGGATGTGTTGATCGTGACCCTGCCCCACGAGGTGGCCTATAACAACATCGGCTACATCGCCATGCTCAGCGGCGACTACGAGAACGCCCGCTTCTACCTGAAGAAGGCGATATCAATCAGTCCCCGTCACTATCTGCAGGCGGTACGCAACCTGGAGAAGCTCGAGCAGGCGATGTCCGACCAGCGCCAGGGCGAATCCTTCAGCGCCGAGTAACTCAGTAAAGCTGCAACAGCGGCATGTCGAAGGCGAAGAAGAGCATGGCGCGGTTCTCACGGCTGTCGCCGTTGCCCACGTCACGCCCCTGCTGCAGGCTGAGGCCCATCGCCAGCGGGTAGTCGGCGAAGCCGTAGGTCAACGAAACGGACGGCGCCACCACCTGATCGACGCCCACCCCCAGGTCGCTGCCGTTGAGCTGCATGCTCACCGGGTAGCCGAAGTCGAAGGGGGCCAGCATCAGGCTCATGGATGCACCGGAGTTCAACGCACGGCTGTACTCCAATCCCACCGGTACGAACATACCCTGGTAGGCCTTGTCCTTGCCCGGCCCGTCCAGCGTCAGTCCCCCGGCATAAGCGAAGTAAGAGGAGAGCAGCCAGTGGGCCCCGCCGGGCGGCTGGCGCTTGATCATAAAGCTCACCGGCGGCAGGGTGTACTCCTGCAACACCGCCTTCGCCTCTTCCTTGGTTCTGGCGTCGGCCAGGCGGGCGAAGAAGAGGACGTTGTTTTTCAGCCTGGCCAGTTTCTGTTTGTTCATGCCGCCCTTCTCCAGCAGCTCCATGGCGCGCAGGACGCGTGAGGTGTAGTCCTGTCCCTCGGTCTCCTTGATGTAGAGCGCCAGTACCACCAGCGATGCGCTGACCTTGACCAGCGGCTTGTTCAGCTGCGCCCTCAGCGTGGGCAGCCACTGGTGCAGCGCCTTGTCGCGCAGCTCACAGATGCCGCGTCTGGGATCGGCGGCGCAGGCCTGGCTCAGGCGTGCCTTGTCGAATCTCAGCTTGCCACCGTGCTTTTCGATGTGCGTGCTTAGCCCCTTCATGCCCTCGATGGCGGCTGAGAGCTTCTCCACATGGGCCTTGAAATCGGCGCTGCTCATGACCGGCATGGTGCATGGATCGTCACCCGCGAAACCGGCGAGCATATTGTCGATCTCCTGCAGTTCCTCGCGCAGTTTGAGGAAGTCGCTGTAGAAGCCGTTAATCAGCTGACGCTGCTCAGGAGTAGCGCCGACGGGCATGCTGTTGAGGGGATAGCCATCCAGGTCGATGAACTCGGCCGCCTCGAGAAAATCATTCGTCGCCGTCATGCCGATGCTGCTCAGATCCAGTCCCTTGACCAGCTCATGGGCGACGGCGCGCACCATCAGCGTGTCGATGTCACTCTCCAGCGCACGCTGCCACTCGCCGCGTGCGCTGATGAGGATACGTAGATTGCCCTGCATGATGTGCGCATAGGTGGCGGGGAAGTAGCACTTAAGCTCCTCGTCCTTCTTCAGGCGATTCTCGAAGCTATAGATCAGGTTGGCTTCTGCCCGCTCGATCAGGAACTCGGCCACGGCCTGGATACGCTCGTCATCTCCGGCATGGGTGTTGTGCAGGGGCAGACAGAACAGTAGGGCCAGCAGCATAAGCCTGCGCAACGGATGAGAGTTCATGTGTCGTTCCTTGTCGTTTATTGGTTGTTGTTCTGCAATTAGAACTGAATATTGGGCCTAATGACCAGCTGAAACTCATCACCCACCCCCTCTCCAGCGAGGGCACCGGAGTACTTCTCCGCCTCCTTCCAGATCAGTCCCAGTTCGACCTGAACGGCCAGGCGCCAGGCGCGTAGCGGCAGTTTTTTGTTGAAGAACAGGCTCTGCTGGATCAGCGAACCATCGTGCTGATTCACATCAAGCCGGTAGTTCACGCCGCTGTTGAGCAGCCAGGAGAGGGCGGGGGCCTCGAAGTCCAGGTGACTGCGGCGGATGCCGATGTGGTAGACGTCGGTGATCTCCGGGTGGCGGTGCCACTTGCCGCCGACGCGAAAGCTCCAACCCAGGGTCTGCTCCCCCACCTCGCGATCCCCCTTCACCTTCCACTCGAACTCCAGCCACTGGTCGTCGATCAGGCGGTTGTCCTTGATGTGCTTGTTGCCGAAGTTGAAGAGATAGCCCATGTAGCCCTTGTTGTTGCCCACATCGGCGATCCCCTCGGCGCGGTATTTGACCACGTTGCCGAGGAACAGCGACAGGGCGTAGGGCTCGTCGAAGCCCGCGGTCACCGACTTGACCAGATTGAAGTCGCCGCTCAACTGCATATTGTCGTAGAAACCCGGCGCTCGCTGTCGCAAGGCCACCCCCAGCATCGGCATGGGGTTGACGCTGGCCTCCAGCACCACGTCGCGGGGGATGTAGGAGCGCAGGAAGAGGTCGCGGTAGATCACCAGCTCGCTGTCGCTATCCACGGTAGGGATGGGGGTGTCCACCGGGCTGAAGTAGAGGCCGACGTTGCTGTAATAGGCATCCACCTCGGTCACCAGCTCGGTCTGATAGCCCTCGGCGGCGGCGAAGGCGGAATAGAGTAGCGGGAGTAGGGCGGTGAGGCGCTTCATGGGGCCATTATTGCGCTGATAAAAAAAGCGGGCAATGCCCGCTTTTTTTCATCACTACAACTTCTCAATCTTCCCCC
>JBFFSW010000236.1:0-3351 GCA_041572195.1 Thiohalomonadaceae bacterium
ACGACCTGCACTTCGAGCTCTGCTACTACCAGGGGATCGACTACTGCCTGCGCCAGGGGCTAAGCCGATTCGAACCCGGCGCCCAGGGCGAACACAAGGTGTGGCGCGGCTTCGAGCCCACCCTCACCCGCTCCGCCCACTGGATTCGCGAGGCGGACTTCGCCGAGGCGGTGGCGGGTTACTGTGAACGCGAGGAGGAGGCGATCAGGGAGTACGCCGAGGAGATGCGGGGACATTTGCCGTTTCGCGATCAGGATGGTGCAATAAGCCCATGACCGACGAAACCCCCGAGGGCCCCTTCTGGCTTGAACCGGAGGGACCACCGCTGTTCCCACCCACCGAGTACGCCTGCCGCGACCCCGACGGGCTGCTTGGGGTAGGCGGCGCGCTGAATCCCAGTTGGCTGCTGGCCGCCTACCGCCGGGGGATCTTCCCCTGGTACAGCGACGGCCAGCCAATCCTCTGGTGGAGCCCGGAGCCGCGGGCGGTGCTCTTTCCCGAGCATCTCAAGGTGAGCCGCAGCCTGGGCAAGAGCCTGCGCAACCGCGGCTACCGGGTCACTCTGGATACCGCCTTCGAACGGGTAATCGCGGCCTGCGCCGAGCCGCGTCGTGATGACCTGGAGGATGAGGAGTCAGGCACCTGGATCATCGAGGAGATGCGCGCGGCCTATGTCGAGATGCATCGCCTGGGCCACGCCCACTCGGTGGAGGTGTGGCTAGGTGATAAATTGGTCGGCGGCCTCTACGGCATCGCCATCGGTCGGACCTTCTTCGGCGAGTCGATGTTCAGCCGCGCCCGCGACGCCTCCAAGGTGGCGCTGGTGCGCCTGGTGGAGTGGCTGAAGGAGCACGACTTCGGCCTCATCGACTGCCAGCAGGCCACCGGCCACCTGATGAGCCTGGGGGCCGAGACCTTAGCCCGCCCTCGCTTCGAGGCGCTACTGGATGAGTACGCCGAGCGGCCCTCCATCCCCGGCCCCTGGAGGATGGCGTGAAACAGTCGGAGAAACCGCCACTGGAGCGGTTGCCGGGAGACATGAAATTCGGCCTCAGCGTCGCCCATCCCTGCAACTACCTGGACGGCCCCATGGCCCAGTTTCTGGTGGCGGTGCCGGGGGATACCGGTGAGGGCCTTGTCGACATCGCGCCCATGGATATCTCCAGCTACTCGGCGCTGGTGGAGATGGGCTTTCGCCGTAGCGGCCACCACGTCTACGCCCCGCGCTGCCCCGAGTGCGATGCCTGCCGCGCGGTGCGCATCCCGGTGGAGCGTTTCAGTCCCGACCGCGGCCAGCGCCGTTGCCTCAAGGGCAATGCCGATCTGGAGCTGCGCATCCGCGAGGCGGAATTCGACGAGGAGCACTTCGAACTCTACCGCCGCTACCAGGCCAGCCGTCACAGCGACGATGTGATGGACAACGACGATCCGGAGCGCTACCGCGCCTTTCTGGTCGACGGCCTGGGGCACTGCGACTTTATCGAATTCCGCGAGGGCAAGGGCGGGCGGCTGCTGGCGGTGGCGGTCACCGACGTGCTCGACTTCGGCCTCTCGGCGGTCTACACCTTCTTCGACCCGGAGGAGCGCCGCCGCGGCCTGGGCAGTTTCGCCATTCTCAGCCAGGTGGAGGAGTGCCACCGTCGCGGCCTGCCCCACCTCTATCTCGGCTACTGGATCGAGCAGTGCCCGAAGATGAGCTACAAGCAACGCTTCAAGCCGCTGGAGCAGCTGCGTGAAGGGGTGTGGCGCGACCTGGGTGAGGAGGATGACGATCCCCTGGACCTCGACCTGCTGGACCTGGATTTCGATCTCGGGCTGGATTGAACTCCCCTCCCCCCATCCCCATCTATACTCGTAGCAGCGGCGGCTAAAGCTTTACCCCCAGCGGCCGCTAAAAAGGTGTACCCCCACAAAGCGAAGGAGGCCGATTATGCTCAGCTTCATCTATCGCCTGTTCACCGACTTCCGCAAAGAACACGGAATCACCCCCAACCTGCTCTATCTCAGCCCCCTGCAGATGCGCTCGCTACGCGGCCAGCTGGAGGCGATGCGGGTGGAGGAGCTGCACCGGCTGCTGGGTATGGAGCTGGTGGTCAGCGACGAGGTCTCGCACCCGCACGTCGCCTGGTGCGAGGCGGCCCGCCGCCGCATCAGTTAAGGCCCGGCGCCGTTGGAGCTATCCCCTTGGGGGGGCTATGCCCAGCCCCCCCGCTCAGGTATGATCGCGCGCTGAATCCGAGTTCGGATCCCAATGAACCACCCCGCCCAGCGGGGCCGCACAAGAGTAAGGCATGGCTAAAGAAGAAGGCATAGAGATGGAAGGCACGGTCATCGAGACCCTGCCCAACACCATGTTCCGCGTCGAGCTGGAGAACGGCCACGTGGTCACCGCGCACATCTCCGGTAAGATGCGCAAGCACTACATCCGCATCCTCACCGGCGACAAGGTTACGGTCTCCCTGACCCCCTACGACCTCAGCAAGGGTCGTATCACCTTCCGCGCCCGCTAACCGTCTCTCTGGATAGATAAAAGGCCCGCCCCCTATTGGGGTACGGGCCTTTTGCCATGCCTGAACGGCGGTGGATTAATCCACCGCCAGCGCCTCGTCGGCCCCCTCGTAATCGAAGGCCAGCTCGCCCTCCTTCACCGTCACCCGCACGTTGCCCCCGTTCTCCAGGCGACCGAACAGCAGCTCCTCGGCCATCGGCTTCTTCAGCCGCTCGCGAATCAGGCGGGCCATGGGCCTTGCGCCCATGGCCTTGTCGTAGCCACGCTCGGCCAGCCAGGCGCGGGCCGTCTCGTCCAGTTCGATGGAGACCCCCTTGGCCTCCAGCTGCGCCTCCAGCTCCAGCAGGAACTTGTCCACCACGTGACCGATGGTGTCGTCGGTCAGCGGCTGGAACTGGATGATGCCATCCAGGCGGTTGCGGAACTCGGGGGTGAAGAGCTTGTTCAGCGCCTCCATGCCATCGGTTGTATGGTCCTGGGTAGCGAAGCCGATGGAGCGGCGCGCCATCTGCTCGGCCCCGGCGTTGGTGGTCATCACCAGGATCACGTTACGGAAGTCGGACTTGCGGCCGTTGTTGTCGGTCAGGGTGCCGTGGTCCATCACCTGCAGCAGCAGGTTGAAGACCTCCGGGTGGGCCTTCTCGATCTCATCCAGCAGCACCACCGCGTGGGGGTGCTTGTTGACCGCATCGGTGAGCAGGCCGCCCTGGTCGTAGCCGACGTAGCCGGGCGGCGCGCCGATCAGGCGGGAGACGGTGTGGCGCTCCATGTACTCGGACATATCGAAGCGAATCAGCTCGATGCCCATGATCTTGGCCAGCTGGCGGGTTACCTCGGTCTTG
>JBFFSW010000237.1:0-3334 GCA_041572195.1 Thiohalomonadaceae bacterium
CGCGCCATCGTCAGCCGCCTTAGTGCAGGAAGCCCTGCAGCTTATTCTCGATGTTGCGCGGGTTTTCACCCTCGGCGATGGAGACGATGCCCTCAATGATCATGTAGCGGAACTGGCTCTGCGCCAGCACCTGGGCCTTGAGCTTGTTGGCGATGGGGATCAGGAACATATTGGCGAAGCCGACGCCGTAGATAGTGGCGACGAAGGCCACCGCGATGCCGTGGCCCAGCTTGCTCGGGTCGGAGAGGTTGTTCATCACCTGGATGAGGCCCATCACCGCGCCGATGATGCCGATGGTCGGCGCGTAACCGCCCATGCTTTCGTACATCTTGGCCGACTGCAGGTCGTGGTGCTCCTTGGTGTCCACCTCCACCTCGAGGATGGAGCGCATCACCTCGGGCTCGCTGCCGTCCACCAGCAGCATCAGCCCCTTACGGGCGAACTCGTCCGGCTCGGTCTCGGAGATGGACTCCAGCCCCAGCAGCCCCTCCTTGCGGGCGATGTTGCTCCAGCTGATGATCTTCTCGATCGCCTCATCGGCGGCCTGACGCGGCGGCACCACCGTCCACACCAGCATGCGCAGGCCACGCATGAACTGGGAGATGGGGGCGTGCAGCATGATCGCCCCAAGGGTGCCGCCGCCGACGATCATCAGCGCCGGGCCGTTGACCAGCGAGCTGGCGCTGCCCCCCTCCAGATACTGGCCGCCGAGGATGGCGCCCAGGCCGAGGATGACACCGAGGAGGCTGAGGATATCCATGGAACTTACGCCTGCTTGGCCAGGTTGGGGCCGACATCGGTGAGGGTCATCACCTGGTCGGAGAGCCCCGCCTCGGCCACCGCCGCGGGCATGCCGTAGACCACGCAGGAGGCCTCGTCCTGGGACCAGAGGGTGGAGCCACCGCGCTTCAGCTCACGCGCACCCTCGCGGCCGTCGGCACCCATGCCGGTGAGCACCACCGCCAGGGTGTTGGCGGGGAAGACCTTGGCGATGGAGGCGAAGGTGAGGTCCACCGCGGGCTTGTAGTTCTGCCCCTCGATATCGGTGATCTTCACCACCTGACGACCGCCGCGCGACTCCAGCAACATCTGCCGCCCGCCGGGGGCCAGCAGGGCCACGCCCGGCTTCAGGGTGTCGCCATCCACCGCCTCGCGCACCTCGATCTGACAGAGCTGGTTGAGGCGCTGGGCGAAGGCGGGGGTGAAGCTGCCTGGCATGTGCTGGATCAGCAGGATCGGCAACGGGTAGTTGCCGGGGAGCTTAGTCAGCACCTCCTGCAGCGCCACCGGGCCACCGGTGGAGGTGCCGATGGCGACCAGCTTGTAGTTGCCGCGGCGCACCGGCGCCGAGGGGGCGGGACGAGCGGCCGGTGCGGGGCGAGCCGCCGTGACGGCACCGGGACGCGCCGTCGGGGCGGGTTGAGCGGGGGCGGCGGGCGTCGGTCGGCGCATGGCGTGGCCGCGCGAACCAATGGCATGAACCCGGTCGCAGAGCCCCTTGGCGGCCTCGGCGCGGTCGCGGGAGATGTCCTCGAAACGCTTGGGCAGGTAGTCGACGGCACCCGCCTCCAGCGCGTCCAGGGTGGCCTGGGCGCCGTCGGTGGTGAGCGAGGAGAACATCAGGATGGGCACCGGCTTGGCGGCCATGATCTTCTTCACCGCGGTGATACCGTCCATCACCGGCATCTCGATATCCATGGTGATGACATCGGGACGCAGCTTGGCGGCCATATCCACCGCCTCGACGCCGTTGATGGCCTCGCCGACCACCTCCAGACGTGAATCGGCGCTCAGCATCTCCTTGACGCGACGGCGGAAGAAACCGGAATCGTCAACCACGAGAACCCGTACGGGCATAGGTCACTCTCCACACTTCACCCGCCGCAGATGGCGGGTTCAATCATCAAATACAGGTCAGGCGTAGGCCTTCATCAGGCTGGGCACATCCAGAATCAGGGCGATCTTGCCATCACCGGTAATGGTGGCGCCAGCCATCCCCTCGGTGCCGTGCAGCATCGCCCCCAGCGGCTTGATCACCACCTCCTCCTGGCCGATCAGCTGGTCGACCACGAAGCCGACGAGCTGGGTGCCGACATGCACCATCACCACATGGCCCGCCTGCGGCAGGGCCACGCCGTAGGCGTCGGCGACCAGCCAGGAGGTAAGGTAGTGCAGCGGCACCGAGCGCTCGCGCACGGTCACCACGCGCTGGCCGTCCACCACGTTGGTCTTGGTCAGGTCGAGGTGGAAGATCTCGGAGACGTTGACCAACGGCAGGGCGAAGGTCTGCTCACGCAGCTTGATCATCAGCGTGGGCATGATCGCCAGGGTCAGCGGCACCTTGATCGACAGGCGGGTGCCACGCCCCAGCTCGGAGTCGATGTCGATGCTGCCGTTGAGCTGGGCGATGCGGGTCTTGACCACGTCCATGCCGACGCCGCGGCCGGAGATGTCGGAGATCTCCTCCTTGGTGGAGAAACCCGGGGCGAAGATCAGCATATAGGCGTCGCGGTCGTCCAGACGCTGGGCGGCGTCATGGTCCATCAGCCCCTTCTTCACCGCGATCTTGCGCAGCTTGTCCGGGTCCATGCCAGCGCCGTCATCCTCGATGGTGAGGAGGATGTGGTCACCCTCCTGCTCGGCGGCCAGGGTCACGGTGCCGCCGCGCGGCTTGCCCGCCGCCTCGCGCACATCGGGCATCTCGATGCCGTGGTCCACCGAGTTGCGCACCAGGTGGACCAGCGGGTCGGCCAGGGCCTCGACCAGGTTCTTGTCCAGGTCGGTCTCCTCGCCGTGCATCACCAGGTTGACCTCTTTCTTGAGGCTGCGGGCGAGGTCACGGACCACGCGCGGGAAGCGGCCGAACACCTTCTTGATCGGCTGCATGCGGGTCTTCATCACCGCCATCTGCAGGTCGCCGGTAACCACGTCGAGGTTGGCCACCGCCTTGGAGAAATCCTCGCGCGACTGCTGCGTCCCCTCGTCCTCCTGACCGGCCAGGGTGGAGAGGCGGTTACGCACCAACACCAGCTCGCCGACCATGTTCATGATGTCGTCGAGACGCTTGGTATCGACGCGCACGGTGGCCTCGGCCTGCGGCGCCTCGGGCTTCTTGGCCGCCGGTTTGGCGACGGGCTTGGGCGCGGCGGCCGGGGTCGGTTCGGGCTTCGGTTCAGGTTTGGGCGCGGGGGCCGGGGCGGCCGCCGCCGGGGGCTCCTCGGCGGGCACCGCGGTGCCGACGGCGCCAGCGTTGAACTGCCCCTTGCCGTGCAGCTGATCCAGCAGCGCCTCGAACTCCTCCTCGGTGATCTCATCACTGTCGGAGGCGGCGGGC
>JBFFSW010000238.1:0-3332 GCA_041572195.1 Thiohalomonadaceae bacterium
AGGACAAGGAGCGCAAGAAGAACGAGGCCGAGGCCTACGCCAACGACGTGCTACCCAAGGCCCGCGGCCGCGCCGCGCGTATGGTGGCCGAGGCCACCGCCTACAAGGAGCAGGTGGTGGCCGCCGCCACCCAGGCCCTGGCCCAGCAGATCCTCGACCGCTACGAGACCGGCCTGCTGATCACCTCGGTGAACATGCAGGACGCCCAGGCCCCGCAGCCGGTGCAGGACGCCTTCGCCGACGCGGTGCGTGCGCGCGAGGACAAGGAGCGCAAGAAGAACGAGGCCGAGGCCTACGCCAACGACGTGCTACCCAAGGCCCGCGGCCGCGCCGCGCGTATGGTGGCCGAGGCCACCGCCTACAAGGAGCAGGTGGTCGCCGCCGCCGAGGGTGAGGCCGCGCGCTTCACCCAGGTGCTGGCCGAGTACAAGAAGGCCCCCGAGGTGACCCGCAAGCGCCTCTATCTGGAGGCGATGGAGTCGGTGCTGGGCAACAGCAGCAAGGTGTTGATCGACGCCGAGGGGGGCAACAACCTGCTCTACCTGCCGCTGGACCGCCTCATCGGTGGCGCCTCGCAGCCGCTCACGCTGCCGCGCGTGGATGAGCTGCCTGCCACCATCGAAGAACCCATCAGCCGCCAGCCGGTGAACCGGACGCGCGATACCTCGCGCCCGCGGGAGGTGCGCCAATGAACCGCTCCATGAACATCCTGATCATCGGCCTTGCGCTGCTGGCCCTGATCGCATCCTCCGCGCTCTACACCATCAACGAGCGTGAGCTGGCCATCAAGTTCCAGCTCGGTGAGTTCGTCGAGGTGGACAGCAAGCCCGGTCTGAAGTGGAAGATCCCCTTCATCCAGAACGTGCGTAAGTTCGAGCGCCGCATCATCACCCTCGATGCCCAGCCCGAGCGCTACCTCACCCTGGAGAAGAAGAACGTCATCGTCGATGCCTTCATCAAGTGGCGCATTAGCGATGTCTCCAACTACTACAAGACCATGGCGGGTGATGAGCGCAACGCCTCCCTGCGCCTGCAGCAGGTGATCAACGACGGCCTGCGCGCCGAGTTCGGTAAGCGCACCATCCAGGAGGCCATCTCCGGCGAGCGTGGCGAGATCATGCGCGTCATCACCGACCAGATCGCCGAGCAGGTGAAGGAGTACGGCATCGAGGTGGTGGACGTGCGTATCAAGCGCATCGAGCTGCCGCGCGATGTCTCTGACTCGGTCTACCAGCGCATGCGCGCCGAGCGTGACCGCGTCGCCAAGGAGCTGCGCTCCGAGGGCGCCGAGATCGCCGAGAAGATCCGCGCCGAGGCCGACCGCCAGCGCTCGGTGATCCTCGCCGAGGCCTACCGCGAGGCCGAGGGGCTGCGCGGTGAGGGCGACGCCCGCGCCTCCGAGATCTACGCCCAGGCCTACGGCAAGGACCCGCAGTTCTACGCCCTCTACCGCAGCCTCGACGCCTACAAGCGGGTGTTCGACAAGCGCGAGGACATGCTGGTCCTCGACCCCAGCGCCGAGTTCTTCAAGTACTTCGGCAGCTCCTCGGGCAAATAAGACTCAATGTGGTCCGACCTGTGGGCGGCGCTGGCCCTGGTGCTGGTGGTGGAGGGCTTGATGCCCGCCATCTCCCCGCGCGGCTACCGCAACACCATGATCCAGGTCACGCGCATGGATGATCGCTCCCTGCGCGGCGTCGGCCTGGCGAGTATGATCCTGGGCGCGCTGTTGCTCTATCTGATAAGGCATTAAAAGCTGATGATTAACGACCGCTGGCTGTTGCCGGAAGGCATCGACGAGATCCTGCCCGAGCAGGCGCGCCGCCTGGAGCGGCTGCGTCGCGAGCTGCTCGACCAGTTCGACGCCTGGGGCTATGAAATGGTCTTCCCGCCGATGATCGAGTATCTCGACTCGCTGCTTACCGGCACCGGCAACGACCTCGACCTGCAGACCTTCAAGTTGATAGACCAGCTCACCGGCCGCCTGATGGGGGTGCGCGCCGACATGACCCCGCAGGTGGCGCGTATCGACGCCCACCGTCTGCCCGGCGACGGCCCACGCCGCCTGTGCTACATCGGCGCGGTGCTGCACACCCGCCCCGAGACCCACGGCGGCTCGCGTAGCCCCATCCAGCTGGGCGCCGAGCTCTACGGCCACGCCGGTATCGAGAGCGACGTGGAGGTGCTGCGCTTGATGGCCTCCACCCTCCAGCGCGCCGGTTTCGACTCCCTGCATCTGGATCTGGGCCACGTCGGCATCTTCCGTGGCCTGGCCCGCCAGGCCAATCTGGACTCGGCCGCCGAGGCGGCCCTGTTCGACGCCCTGCAACGCAAGGCGGTCCCCGAGGTCGCCGAGCTGACCGCGGGCCTCGGCGAGGTCGGCGCCATGCTCGCCGCCCTGCCGCGCCTCAACGGCCCCGCGGCGGTGCTGGATGAGGCCGCCACCACCCTGGCCGCCGCCTCCGAGGCGGTTCGAGACGCCCTTGGCCAGCTGCGCGAGGTGGCCACGGCCCTGGGTGAGCAGAGCGGCGTTGAGCTCAATTTCGACCTGGCCGAGCTGCGCGGATACCACTACCACACCGGCCTGGTCTACGCCGCCTACGCCCCCGGACGTAGCCAGGCGCTCGCCCAGGGCGGGCGCTATGACGAGATCGGCAAGGTGTTCGGTCGCGCCCGTCCGGCCACCGGTTTCAGCATGGACCTGCGCGCCGCCCTGGAGCTGCCGCAAAATGACACGCAGGCGGCCCTTCGTGGTATCTTTGTGCCTTGGAACGAAGAGCGCACCGGGCTGGATGAGGCCGTGGCCGAACTGCGTGCCGCCGGAGAGCGGGTGGTGCAGGGGCTACCGGGTCAGAACGACACCGCCGGCTGCGAACGCCGACTGCTCGCCAAGGGCGGCGGCTGGGAAGTGGTCCCGCTTTAAGGCAAAGCGAGTTCAACGATTTATCGCGGCGACGCGTCGAGGGGCGCGCCGCCGTTTCGTGTGTAACGAAGAGAGAAAGTGACGATGGGCAAGAACGTTGTCGTGATCGGCACCCAGTGGGGTGACGAGGGCAAGGGTAAGGTGGTGGACCTGCTCACCGAGCAGTGCGACGCGGTGGCGCGTTTCCAGGGCGGTCACAACGCCGGTCACACCCTGGTGATCGAGGGCAAGAAGACCGTCCTGCACCTGATCCCCTCGGGCATCCTGCGTGAGGGTGTGGAGTGCATGATCGGCAACGGCGTGGTGCTCGCCCCCGACGCCCTGATGAAGGAGCTGGACATGCTGGAGGCCAACGGCGTGCCTGCCTCCGAGCGCCTGCGCATCTCCGAGGCCTGCACCCTCATCCTGC
>JBFFSW010000239.1:0-3311 GCA_041572195.1 Thiohalomonadaceae bacterium
CTGGTGGGGTCGTCGAACTCGTCGGCGCACTCGCGGAAGATTGCCTCGGCGGCCTCAAGCTCGCCCGCGTCGAACAACTCCAGGCCGGGCTCGAAGCGGGCCTTGAGCTGCCGGTTGCGATCGTTGTTTTCCATCAGCTCGAAGATGCGCACCGCCTGGTTCTTGCCCTTGACCTTGACCTTGTCCAGGCGGCGCAGCAGGAACTCGTCATCCAGCCGTTCGGCGGTGAATTCGCTGACGATGATGCGGCAGCGGTAGTTCTTGGTCTGCCCCTCCAGGCGCGAGGCGAGGTTCACGGTGTCGCCGATGGCGGTGTAGTTGAAGCGCAGCGAGGAGCCCATGTTGCCGACCACGGCGGTGCCGCTGTTGAGGCCGACGCCGATGTTGATCCGCGGCAACCCCTCGCGTTCCAGGTCATGGTTGAGGCGCTCCACCGTGCGGATCATCTCCAGGGCGCTGCGGGCGGCAGCGCGGGGGTGGTCGGGCAGGTCCACCGGGGCGTTGAAGATGGCCATGATGGCGTCACCGATATACTTGTCGAGCATGCCGCCGTTGCCGACGATGACGTGGGTGAGCGGGTCGAAATAGGTGTTGAGCAGCTGCACCAGGCGGGTGGAGTCCAGCCCCTCGGAGATGGTGGTGAAGCTGCGGATGTCGCTAAAGAGCAGGGTGACATTGCGCTCCTCGCCGCCCAGGGTCAGGGCCTTGGGCTTGCCGCTGATTACCTTCAGCAGCTGCGGTGAGACGTAACTCTTGAAGGCCTCGGTGATGAAGCGGTTCTCCTCCTCGCTGCGGCGGTAGGCGTCCATCTCATTGTAGATGGCGAGGATCAACAGCCCGAGCAGAGGGTGGAACAGGTCGATCCACAGTCCCCACAGCACATAGGCCAGCTTGCCGAAGAGGATAAAGGCGACGGCCACGCCGCCGTAGATAAGCCCACGCCGCAAGATCCCCTCACTGAGCACGCGCGCCAGCAGCGGCAGCAGGCCGAGCAGCAGCAGCGCCAGAGCATCCAGCCACGGGTGCGCCTGGATAAAGTCGCCGTCCAGCACGTTGGCGATGAAGGTGTAGTGCATCAACGGCCCAGGAGTGTTGCCCAGGGGGCTGGCGCGCAGGTCGGTGACCCCCGCCTCGGAGATGCCGAGGATGACGACCTTACCGGCGATCTCCGAGTCATCCACCCTCCCCTCCGCCAGGTCGACGAAGGGGATCTCCCTGTAGCTCTTACGCGGGTAGAAGTTGAGGCGCATCAGTCCCAGCTCCCCGGCGGGTAGTTGCGTGTCCCCGAGTCGCGCCTTCAGGGCGCCGTCGGCGTCACTCATCGCCAGGTCCTGATTCAGGTGGAAGCGCAGCGCCTGCACCGCCAGCGAGGGGTAGAGTTCGCCGTAGAAGTTGAGGGCCAGCGGGTAGCGGCGGGTCAGGGCGTCATCATCGAGCACGGTGGAGAAGGCGGCGTTGGCGGCGCAGCTCTCCAGCAGCTCCACGGTGTTGACCTCAAGAAACGGCCCGCCGGGCAGCGCGCTTTTGCTCAGCTCAATGCGCTCAAGGCTGGAGTCGCGCAGGATCTCATGCGCCCCCTCGGCCATCCCCTCGCTGGCCTCGTTGCGGAAGAAGAAGCCGCAAATGACGTTGTCCATGGAATAGATCTGAGCAGCCAGGGCGGCGTCCGCCTCCACCGTGGTGGGCTCGGAGAGCACCATATCCAGCACCACCACCGAGGCCTCCTCCAGCTCTTTCAGCCCCTCGGCGAGGATGCGCCGGTCCCAGGGCCAGCGGCCGTAGCGGTTGACGCTCTTCTCATCCACCGTCACCAGCACCACCTCCCCGCTGGGGGTGGCATCATGCAGGGCGAAGTTGAGGTCCGCCAGCTTGAGGGCGATGAGGTTGAAGGGGGGGAGCTGCAGCGCGCCGACAAGGCCGACCAGCGCCAGCAGGGCGAGGGAGACGAGGTATCGAAGCGGCAACCTTCCGCTCATTCAGCCATCTCGGGCGAGGGGGCGGGACGGGAGAAGAAGGCCTCGAAGCGCTGGAACTCCGCCTCTACCTTCTCGTCGTTGGCCTGCTCGAAGGCCTTGTTGTCGTCGAAGCTTACGCTACGCGAGGCGCCCAGCTCGAACTCACGGACGAAGGCGATGAACTCCCGCTGCTGTTCGGCCTTGTACTGCTCGAACTCGCGGCGCATCTCCATCTGGTAGCGCTGGAACTCGTCCAGCTCCTTCTCGCGATAGAGTTCGAACTCGCCGACCAGCGCCTCCACCCCGACCAGACCCTCCTTCATGGAGACGCGCTGGTCGTCGGGGCGGGTGGCCACCACGAAGGTGGTGCCCTTGACGCCGATGACCACGAACTCGGTCTTCACCGAGAGCCGACGCTCGGCCAGCCGCGGGCGGATGTTGTAGTAGACGCTCCCCTGCCCCTGCTCCAGTTCGTCGGGAGAGGTGAAGGTGAGGCGACTGTCGCCGTTGAGAATGATGGTGGAACCGTCGAACAGGCGCAGCTCCAGCATCGCCCCGGCGGGGGTGATGAGCATGTCGCCGGGGAAAAGCTGCTGGCCGTCCTCGGCGCGACGCTTGCGCACCTCACCGAAGCGCAGCAGCTTGGCACTCCCCTGCTGCTTGACGATGAGGGCGATGAAGGGTTCGGCGGCGCCGTCACCAACGGGTTCCACCTGCGCCGCCAGGGGCAGGCAACTGAGCAACAAGATCAATCCGATAATCGCGCGCATAAGACTGACACCCCCTGTGTATTGACTCTATTCTACTCCAGCTCCACCCTCATCCCCAGCACCAGCGGCCCGCCCGTAACCACCCGGCAGGTGACCCCACCGCGCCAGTCGCGGGCCAGGGCATTGAAGAGGCCGCTACGCAGCCCCTCCATACGCGAGCAGGGGTCGGTCTCGCCGGTGACCTCCAGCAGCGCCTCACCCAGGCGGATGTGACGACCAACGGTTTCGGTCAGCGGCAGCGCATCCACCAGCAGATTGGCGCGACGCGAAACCCAGGGCAACTGCTCGTCACCCAGCTCGGCACAGGCCGCGCGCCAGTCGGCCAGCGACATTAGCGTCACCTGACGTGGACCGGGCTTGCCGCGGCTATCCCCTTTGACGCCAAAGGCCACGCCCAGTTCAGCACCTGGCAACAGGCGCATCGTCTCCACGCCGTGCGGCTTGATGGCGATCCCCAGCAGCCGCGCGCTCACGCCTCGATCTCCATGCACTGGGCCAGCAACTCGCGCATGCGCTCGGCGCCGAGCCGCTCCACGGTGCGAATGTTGCGCTCGGGGATGCGGTCGGGGCGGGCGTAACCGGCCAC
>JBFFSW010000240.1:0-3278 GCA_041572195.1 Thiohalomonadaceae bacterium
CGCCGCCGGAGCCGCGGCGCACGGCGTAGCGGCGCAGCCGCAGCGGGTAGTGACTCTCCACCACCTCGAGGGGGGGGTTGAGGGTGTTGGTCTTGTGGGTCTGCACCGCATTGATACCGCCGCCGTGCTCGCCCGCTCCCATGCCGCCACCCAGGGTTTCATAGTAGTCCCAGGCGGCCCCGCCTCGACTGCCCAAGGCCAGATTGTTCATGCCGCCGTGGCTGGCGGCGGGGATGGCCTCGGGCAGGGCCTGGGCCAGGGCGCCACAGACTGCGTCCACCACCCGGCTGGAGGTCTCGACGTTGCCCGCCGCCACCGCCGCCGGACGGCGGGCGTTGAGCAGCGAGCCCTCGGGGGCGGAGACGCGAATCGGGCGGAAGGCCCCGGCGCAGGCGGGGGTGTGCTCCGGCATCAGGCAGCGGAACAGGTAGTAGACCCCAGCGGCGGCCACCGACAGCGGGCAGTTGACGTTGCCCGCGGTCTGCGCCGCGCTGCCGCTGAAATCGACGGCGATGTCGTGGCCCGAGACCTCGATACTCACGGCGATGGGCAGGTCGTGGTTACCCATGCCGTCGTCATCCAGATAATCGGTGAAGCGGTAGATGCCGTCGGGGATGTCGGCCAGGGCCGCGCGGGCCAACCGCTCGGCGTAGTCGTTGAGGGCGGCCAGCGCCTCGCCATAGCCCGCCGCCCCCAGCTCAGCAATCAGCGCGCCCAGACGCTCCAGCCCGGCGCGGTTGGCGCTGAGCTGGGCGGCGAAGTCCCCCTCGATGACGCCGCCGTTGACCCCGGCCAGCACCTCGGGGCGCGCCACGCCGCCATCGATGAGCTTGCTCGGCGGGATGATCGCCCCTTCTTCATCCAGGGATGATGAGATCGGCATGGAACCGGGGGAATCGCAGCCGATGTCGGCGTGATGCGCGCGGTTGGCGACGAAGCCCAGCAAGGTGGCATCAACGAACAACGGCGCGATCAGGGTCACGTCCGGCAGGTGGGTGCCGCCCATGAAGGGGTCGTTGACCACCACCATGTCCCCCTCGCCCCACTCGACGGCGGCGACGATATCACCCATGGCATAGGCCATGGAGCCCAGGTGCACCGGGATGTGCGCCGCCTGCGCGCAGAGGCCGCCCTCGGCGTCGAACACCGCGCAGGAGAAGTCGAGCCGGTCCTTGATGTTGGGGGAGAAGGCGCTGCGCCGCAGCACCGCCCCCATCTCATCGCAGACCGCCTCGATACGGCTGGAGAAGAGGGAGAGTTCTATCGCGTCCATGGGGGCAGGATAGGGCGGCCCGTGGCCGCCATCAAGCTAGAAGCGATAGCCGATGTTCACCCCAAACGAACGCTCCTCCAGCGAGATCACCGCACCGGGCATGTTGGGGTCGCTGGAGACCAGGCGCTTCTCGGGGACCATCATGTAGTGCATGCCCAGCTGCCAGTGGCGGTTGAGGGCCACGTCGGCACCGAGGGTGTAGTGGCTCTCGACGATGCCGGGGAGGCTCAGGTTGCGGCTGACCGCCTCCTCGCCGAAGGGGGTCTTGGCGTGGTTGTAACCGGCGCGCAGGTTGACGCGCTCGTTGATGGCGTAGGCGATGCCGACGGCGATCACGGTCTGGTCCTCCCAGCCCGGGTCCATGGCCACCTGCATGCCCCCGGGGCCCTCCACCGCCAGGGTGTTCATGGTGTCGGACCAGTTGATCCACTTCACGTCGGCGGAGACGGTCAATGCGTCATTCACGTCCACGGCGATGCCGAGGGCGGCCTGCTGGGGGAAGTCCAGGTCCAGGCTGTAGGTACCGGCCGGGGCCTCGGCGCCGGGGCCGTTGCTGATGTCGCCGAAGCCGAGCTGGTACTCCATGGGCGCGAACTCCTGGCGGCTCTTGTAGTTGAGGCCGAGGGTGACGCGATCACTGATGTCGTAGAGCAGACCGAGGCCGAGGCCCAGACCGAAGCCGCTGGCGCCGCGGCTGAGGTCGAAGTGCTGCATCACCGTCTCGGCGTTGCCGTCGAGGTTGGTGTCGGCGCTGAGGCGCTGCTTGAAGGCCACCGCCTGGTAGTCGATGTTGAGGCTGGCGCCCAGGCTCAAGCGGTCGTTGGCGCGCCAGGCCAGGGCCGGGGCCATCTGCCAGAAGCTGATGTTGCTGTAGCCCTCCCAGTAGAGGTTCATGGCGGGCATCATCGCGGTGGCGGCGTAGTCCACCCCCATGCCGGAGGTGCCGTACATGCCGCCGCCGAAGTAGAGGTCGTCGGCCCCACCGGTGGGCGCCACCCAGCCGATGGCGGGCACGCCGTATAGGGGCGCGGCGCTCTCACCCTCGACGCCGCCCAAAGCACCGAAATCGACGCTACGGGTGGGCATGAAGGCCTCCATGGAGAAGTCGGTGCGGCTTTCGATGCGCGCCAGCCCGGCCGGGTTGGAGACGGCGGTCATGGCGCTGCCGGGGTTGGCGGTCACCGCGCCGCCCAGGCTCTTCTGGTAGGCGCCGACGCCGATGAGCTGGTAGCCGTTGGTGGCGGCGGCGGAGAGGGGCAGCAGCATGGCGGCCAGGCCCAGGGGGAGCTTCTTCATTCTGATCGTCCAAACGGTGGTGGTTCAAGGGGTCTGGCAGCATATCAGAATATTATCAACTGATAAAAATGGCCTATTGGCTGGTTTTGTGCCTTTGGCGTGATAGTTTCGTGATCCACCGCCCCTATCCTTGGCACCATGGCAACACGGAGAAACACCATGGCACCGTGCCTTCTGGTCGTCGAGGACGACCCCGACATCGCTGAACTGGTGGCCCTGCACCTGCGGGACGCGGGCTACGAGGTGGAGCTGGCCGCCGACGGCACGAAGGGCCTCGCGCGCGCCTCCTCCGGCGACTTCGACCTGCTGCTGCTGGATTTGATGCTGCCGGGGCTGGACGGCCTCTCCATCTGCCGCGAGCTGCGCGCCGGCGAGCACTACCTGCCCATCCTCATGCTCACCGCCAAGTCCACCGAGCTGGATCGGGTGCTGGGGCTGGAGCTGGGGGCCGACGACTACCTGACCAAGCCCTTCAGCATCCGCGAGCTGGTGGCGCGGGTGAAGGCGCTGCTGCGACGCCAGCAGGCCATGGGGCAGACGGCGTCACCGGAGTCCAGAGAGGAGGCCCCCATCGAGCGCGGCGAGCTGCGCATCGACCCGCTACGGCGCGAGGCGACGGTGGAGGGGCGGGTGCTGGACCTCACCGCCCGCGAGTTCGAGCTGCTGCTGCACTTCGCCCGGAATCCGGGACGGGTCTACAGCCGCGCCC
>JBFFSW010000241.1:0-3275 GCA_041572195.1 Thiohalomonadaceae bacterium
CGAGACGCATCTCCCGCTCCAGAGCCAGACGCTTCTGCGCCTCCTCGCCCATGCCGGAGGTGAAGTACTGGGCCTGCTTGCCACCCGCCTCCTTGGCACGGAACATGGCGATGTCGGCGGACTGCAGCAGGCACTGCTCGTTCTCGCAGTCCAGCGGAAAGAGGCAGATGCCGATGCTGGCGCTGATGAAGTAGGGTTCGCCCTGCAACTGCATCGGTTCGGCGAACAACCCCAACAGCTGATTGGCCGCCTCGTCCACCTCGGCCAGATTGCTCACCTGCTCGACCACCACGGCGAAGACATCGGCACCGAAGCGGGCGACATTACTCCCCTCCCCCTGCCAACCCTTGAGACGGGCGGCGCTCTGGCGCAGCACCTCGTCACCGGCGGCGTGACCGAGGCTGTCATTGATCCCCTTGAAGCGGTCCAGACCGACGAACATCACCGCCACCAGGCGATCGTTCTGGCGCGAACCGGCGATGGCGTTCTGCACATGGTCGACGAACAGGCGCCGGTTGGGCAGGTCGGTGAGGGAGTCGTAGTAGGCCTGGTATTCGATCAGCGCCTCGGCCGTGCGCCGCTCGGTAATATCCTGCATGACCGCCATCAGCTGATGGGGACGGCCGTCCTCGTCCAGCTCCAGCTCACCCACCTGCTCGACGATCAGCTCGCCGCCATCGGGGTGCACCAGGCGGTGGTCGATGCTGTAGGGCTTACCGCTCTCTATCGCTTCGCGGATGGCCTGCTCGACCCGCTCGCGGTCCTCGTCGTGGACCAGCGCCATGCACTGCTCCAGGGAGCAGAACTCGCCGCGATCGGCACCGCCCATCATCTCCAGCATGGAGTCGGAGAGGCGGATGCTGCCGCTCTCCAGTTCCATCTCCCAGTAGCCCAGGCGGGCGATGCGCTGGGCCTGGGCCAGGCGTTCCTGGTTGCGGCTGAAGGCGATGTCCAGCTCGCGGGTACGCAGGGCGTAGCGCACCCGCTGGCCGAGCAGGCTCCAGTTGATGGGCTTGGTGATGAAGTCGGTGGCGCCGGAGTCGAAGGCCTTGTCGATGGCATCGGCCTCGTCGGCGCCGGTGAGCATCATGATCGGCAGGCGCTGATAGCCGCCCAGCTTGCGCAACTCGGCGCAGGCCTCGTAGCCGTCCATTACCGGCATCATCACATCCAGCAGCACCATGTCCGGGCGGGTCTCGGCGAAGCGCTCCAGCGCCTCGCGGCCGTTTTCCGCCTCGACCACCTCGTAGCCCGCCTTGCGCAGCACGCGGACGATGGTCATGCGCGTCACCTTGTCGTCGTCGACGACCAGCAGGCGTCGGTTACCGGCCTCGATGGCGGGGTAGCTGGGGTGATCCATGGACTCAGCCGTTCATCTCGGCCTGGATGGCGGTGCGGGCCTCGGCGAAGGCCGACTCGATGGCGGCGACGCGCTCGGCGGCATCGCCAGTGTCGGCGGCGCGGGCACGCTCCTCCAGCTGGCGACAGAGCTCGTAGACCACCGCCACGCCGAGGTTGCCGCTACTGCCCTTGAGGGTGTGGGCGATGGAGGTGAGCGCCGCGGCATCCCCCCCCTCGGCAGCGCCGCGCATCTGCTCGAGCTGCTTGGGGGTGTCGGCCAGATACTCCTCGAACAGCTCGTCCAGACCCTCTTCGAGGATCTCCCGCAACTCATTGACGGTCTCGGCGTTGAGGGGGGCATCGGCGCTCATGGAGGGGTCCTTATTGCAGAGGGATATGATTCAACTATATCGACAGGCGGGAGAAAAACAAACCCCGCCGAAGCGGGGTCAGGTGTAGAACTTGCGGGCCTTGCGGTTACCGGGTACCGATTTCTGGGTAATCACCCCCTTCACCGACTTGATACCCTCCAGTTCCTGCTCCGGGTAGCCCTCCTTGAGGGCGACGATGAAGTGGCGGCCGTCGCGGATGCGCAGCTGGCGGAAGATGTACTCGCCATCGTGCAGAGCCACCACGTAGGAGCCATCGTGGGCGTGGCCCTCGGGCTCAATGACGATCACCTCGCCCTCATTGAACTCCGGCTCCATGCTGTCGCCCAGCACCATCAGCACGTAGGGCTCCGCGGCCTCGCAGGGGCTGGGGGCCGCCATCTTGGTCGGCACCGCCGGGCCCTGCTGCTGCTCGGCCTCGGCCTTCTCCTCGACGATGGGGATGTACTTGTCCAGGCTCATGCCGCCGGCCTCATCTGATCGGGACGCACCGTGGAGGCCAACAGCTCATCGGCGTCGTCGATATCCACAGGGTTACCGTCCTTGTCCACCAGCGGCTGCTCGAAGTCGTTCCAACCGCGGATGCCGGTCTTCAGCGAGCGCACGCTCTTGAAGCCCATCTTCTGCATGGTGTGGGCGGCCAGCACGCTACGGTTGCCGGAGCGGCACAGCACCACGATGTCGCGCTCGCGACCGCCGGCCAGCTCCGGCACGGTGTCGTCGTAGTCCCAGTCGCAGGCGGCCTCCAGCAGGCCGCGCGGCACGTGGATGGAGCCCTCGATGTGCAGGGCGTCCCACTCGTTCTGCTCGCGGATGTCGAGAATGATGAGGTCGGGCTTCGCCTCCAGCTCGGCGGTGAGGTCCCAGGGGAAGAGCTCATCCACCTCGGTCAGGCACTCGGCGATCAGGTCGGTAAAGTGTTTCATTGGTCTAGTACTCGTCGCGGTCGATCATCGCCTGGGAACGGAACCAGTTGAGCTTGTCGTGCAGCTTCACCACGTTGCCGACGATGATCAGGGTGGGCGCCTTCACCTCCTCGTTGGCGATGCGCTCGGGCATATCGGCGAGGGTGCCGGTAAAGACACGCTGGCGCGGGGTGGTGGCCTGCTGTACCAGGGCGATGGGGGTGTCGCCGGGCATGCCGTGCTCCATCAGGGTGGAGCAGATCACCGACAGCCCCTTGAGGCCCATGTAGAAGACCACGGTCTGATTGGGCTGGGCCAGGGCGGGCCAGTTGAGGTTCATGGTGCCGTCTTTGAGGTGGCCGGTGACGAACACCGCCGCCTGCGAGTAGTCGCGGTGGGTCAGCGGGATACCGGCGTAGGCCGAGGCGCCCAGGGCGGCGGTGATGGCGGGCACCACCTGGAAGTTGACGCCGTTCTCGGTGAGGGTCTCGATCTCCTCGCCGCCACGGCCGAAGACGAAGGGGTCGCCGCCCTTGAGACGGCAGACCCGCTTGCCCTGCTTGGCCAGGTCCACCAGCAGCTGGTTGATCTGGTCCTGCGGCACCGCGTGGTTGTCGCGCTCCTTGCCGACGTAGATGCG
>JBFFSW010000242.1:0-3270 GCA_041572195.1 Thiohalomonadaceae bacterium
GACATCGAGGCCACCGGCCAGACCCTCGACCTGGAGCAACTGCAGACCATGCACCGGGCCAAGACCGGCGCGGTGATCCGTGCCGCCGTGCGCCTCGGCGCGCGGGCAGCCAGCGACGGGGAGGATGAATCCCTGGCGCTCCTGGATGACTACGCCGCCGCCATCGGCCTGGCCTTCCAGATTCAGGACGACATCCTCGATGTAACCGCCGATACCGCCACCCTGGGCAAGCCCCAGGGGTCGGATGCCGCCGCCGACAAGGCCACCTACACCGCCCTGCTCGGTCTCGACGGCGCCCGCGAGATGGCCCAGCAACAGCACCGCAACGCGCTCACCGCGCTGCAGGGCTTCGGCCCCGCCGCCGAGCCGCTGCGCCAGCTCTCCGCCTATATCGTCAGCCGCGGACACTAATCCCTAACATTTCGACTTGCCAGCGGGCCGCGTGGGCGTCATCATTACCGGCTCCCCCGCACACCTATTAGATAGCCTCCGGCCCGATTGCATGTCCGACAACCCGTTCCCGCTCCTCTCCCGCATCGACGACCCGGCGCAACTGCGTGAACTGGGTAGCGAGCAGCTGCGTCAGCTGGCCGCGGAGCTGCGCGAGTACATGATCGGCTCGGTGGCACGCACCGGCGGTCACCTCTCGGCGGGACTGGGCACGGTGGAGCTGACCATCGCCCTGCACCACGTCTTCAATACCCCCGAGGACCGCCTGGTGTGGGACGTGGGCCACCAGAGCTATCCGCACAAGATCCTCACCGGCCGCCGCGATCAGATGGCCGGACTGCGCCAACTCGGCGGCATCTCCGGCTTCCCGCGCCGCGAGGAGAGCCCCTACGACACCTTCGGCGTCGGCCACTCCAGCACCTCCATCAGCGCCGCCCTGGGCATGGCCCTGGCGGCCAAACAGAAGGGCGAGGAGCGCAAGGTGGTGGCGGTGATCGGCGACGGCGCGATGACCGCGGGCATGGCCTTCGAGGCGCTCAACCACGCCGGCGACCTGGACGCCAACCTGCTGGTGGTGCTCAACGACAACGACATGTCCATCTCCTCCAACGTCGGCGGCCTCTCCAACTACCTGGCGCGGCTGATGTCGGGGCG
Source organism: Thiohalomonadaceae bacterium (assembly GCA_041572195.1). Classification (GTDB taxonomy): domain Bacteria; phylum Pseudomonadota; class Gammaproteobacteria; order Thiohalomonadales; family Thiohalomonadaceae; genus JBFFSW01. The sequence continues at coordinate 1,105 of JBFFSW010000242.1, forward strand.
CTTCTACTCGACCATGCGCGAGGGCTCGAAGAAGGTGTTGCAGCGGGTGCCCAGCGTCTGGGAGCTGGCACGCCGCGCCGAGGAGCACATGAAGGGCATGGTGGTGCCTGGCACCCTGTTCGAGGAGCTGGGCTTCAACTACATCGGCCCCATCGACGGCCACGACATCGACACCCTGCTCAAGACCCTGCGCAACCTGCGTCAGCTCAAGGGGCCGCAGTTCCTGCACGTGGTGACCAAAAAGGGCATGGGCTACGCCCCCGCCGAGGACAACCCCTGCAGCTACCACGGCGTGCCCCCCTTCGATCCGGCCAGCGGCGAGCTCTGCGCCAAGAGTGGCGGCGAGAGCTACACCGAGGTCTTCGGCCGCTGGCTCTGCGACATGGGCAAGGCCGATGAGCGCCTCATCGGCATCACCCCGGCGATGTGCGAGGGCTCGGGGCTGGTGGAGTTCTCGCGCCGCTTCCCCCAGCGCTACTACGATGTCGCCATCGCCGAGCAGCACGCCGTCACCCTGGCTGCGGGGCTGGCCTGCGAAGGGCTGAAGCCGGTAGTGGCCATTTACTCCACCTTCCTCCAGCGCGGCTACGACCAGCTGATCCACGATGTTGCCATCCAGAACCTGCCGGTGCTCTTCGCCATCGACCGCGCCGGTATCGTCGGCCCGGACGGCGCCACCCACGCGGGCAGCTTCGACCTCAGCTTCCTGCGCTGCATCCCGAATATGCTGATCATGGCCCCGGCCGACGCCAACGAGTGTCGGCGCATGCTCAGCACCGGCTTCCGGCACGACGGCCCGGCGGCGGTGCGCTACCCGCGAGGCGCCGGACCCGAGGTGGGGCTGGATGAGGGGGCCGAGGCGCTGGAAGGCCTGCCCATCGGCAAGGGCGAGGTCCGCCGCCAGGGCTCCGAGGTGGCGATCCTCGCCTTCGGCGCCATGCTCGCCCCGGCCGAGACCGCCGCCGCCGCGCTGGGGGCCACGGTCGTCAACATGCGCTTCATCAAGCCGCTGGACGGGCCCCTGATCGAGGAGCTGGCCGCCGCCCACCGCCTGCTAGTCACCATCGAGGACAACGCCCTGCTCGGCGGCGCCGGTACCGCGGTGGCCGAACACCTGAACGCCCGCGGCATCGAGGCGGACCTGCTGCAACTGGGCCTGCCCGACCGCTTTATCGAGCACGGCGGCCGCAACGAGCTGTTGGCCGCCTGCGGCCTCGACAGCGATGGTATAATCCGCGCCGTCTCGGCCCGCCTCGGCGATGAGCCTTGCCTTGAGGGCATCGGCGGGTTAAATTCCTAGTCTTTCCGTCGGTTATTATTATGAGCCCGCGCTACACCCTCAAGGTCGTCTCCGATTTCGCCGCCGCGCACGCACTGCGCGACTACCCCGGCGACTGCCGCAAGCTGCACGGCCACAACTGGAAGGTGGAGGTGGAGGCCAGCGCCTCCGAGCTGGACGAGCTGGGCATGGCCATTGATTTCAAGGAGATCAAACGCCATACCAAGAAGGTAACCGACGAGCTGGACCACCAGTACCTGAACGATATCCCGCCCTTCGACACGGTGAACCCCACGGCCGAGAACATGGCCGCCTACATCTACCGTCGTCTGGGCGAAGAGTTGAACAACCCGCGTGTGCGCATCAGCGCCGTCACCCTGTGGGAAACCGAGCGTGCCTGCGTGCGCTACAGCGAGGAATAAGCCGCATGACCCAACACTGCGACACCCCGATCGCCGACGTCCAGAGCAGCGCCGACAAGCGCCAGATCGCCATCAACAAAGTGGGTATCAAGGATATCCGCCACCCGGTGCGCGTCCTCGACCGCAGCGGCGGCGAACAGCACACCATCGCCAACTTCAACATGTACGTGAACCTGCCCCACAACTTCAAGGGCACGCACATGTCTCGCTTCGTCGAGATCCTCAACCAGCACGAGCGCGAGCTGTCGGTCAAATCCTTCAAGGAGATGCTGAGCGAGATGGTGGTGCGCCTGGAGGCGCAGAACGGCCACATCGAGATGCAGTTCCCCTACTTCGTCAACAAGACGGCCCCCGAGTCCGGCGTCGAGTCGCTGATGGACTACGATGTGACCTTCATCGGCGAGATGGTCGACGGCCAGCCCGACCTGGCGGTCAAGGTCGTGGTCCCGGTCACCAGCCTCTGCC
>JBFFSW010000243.1:0-3261 GCA_041572195.1 Thiohalomonadaceae bacterium
CCCCGGCCAGCCCGCCGCGCTGACGCCGGGCACCACCATCTCCACCACCCCGGCGGCGCGGGCGCGCCCAAGGACCTCGGCTCGATCGGCATCGAAGGCGGGTAGGTCCAGGTGGCAGTGGCTGTCGAAGAGCTCCATGGCCCATTGTATACTAGCCCTCCTACCCCCACCTCAGTGGGGAGAGAGGTTGTTCATAAAAGGAATCCCCAACATCATGAGCGAAGCCCACGCCGCCTTCGAGTGGCTGCGCAGCAGCCGCATCCCCTCGCTGAATGTCGAGGTCCAGGAGTACCGCCACCGCGTCACCGGCGCCCTGCACATCCACCTGGCCGCCGACGACGACCAGAACGCCTTCATGGTCGGCTTCCGCACCGTGCCGGGCGACTCCACCGGTGTCGCCCACATCCTCGAACACACCTCGCTGTGCGGCAGCGAGCGCTTCCCGGTGCGCGACCCCTTCTTCATGATGACCCGGCGCTCGCTCAATACCTTTATGAACGCCTTCACCAGCGCCGACTGGACCGCCTACCCCTTCGCCAGCCGCAACCTCAAGGATTACGACAACCTGTTGCAGGTCTACCTGGATGCGGTCTTCTTCCCCAGCCTCAACGAGCTGGACTTCCTGCAGGAGGGCCACCGGGTGGAGTTCACCGAGGAGGGCAACCCCGACTCCGAACTCACCTTCAAGGGGGTGGTGTTCAACGAGATGAAGGGGGCGATGTCCTCGCCGGTCTCCACCCTCTGGCAGGTGCTGGGGCGCGAGGTGTTCCCCACCATCACCTACCACCACAACTCGGGCGGCGACCCGGAAAACATCCCGGATCTGAGCTACGAGGAGTTGAAGGCCTTCCACGCCCGCCACTACCACCCGGCCAACGCGGTCATCATCACCTACGGCGAGCTGCCCGCCGCCAGCCAGCAGGCGCGCTTCGACGAGCTGGCCCTGGCCCGCTTTGAGCCGCTGGAGCTGGATATCGGCGTGCCCGACGAGCAGCGCTTCGACGCCCCCCGAGTGGTCGAGGAGCGCTACGCCCTGGACGGCGAGGAGGATACCGCCGACAAGAGCCACATCGTCCTCGGCTGGCTGCTGGGCCGAAGCACCGACATGCAGGCGGTGCTGGAGGGTCACCTGCTCTCCGGCGTGCTGCTGGACAACGGCGCCTCGCCGCTGCGCCGCGCCCTGGAGACCACCGAACTGGGCAGCGCCCCCTCGCCGCTCTGCGGCCTCTCGGACTCCAGCCGCGAGATGCTCTTCGCCGCCGGAGTCGAGGGCTCCAACCCGGAGTCGGCCGAGGCGGTGGAGCAGCTCATCCTCGACACCCTGCGCGAGGTAGCGGAGAACGGCGTCGAGCGGGAGATGGTCGAGGCGGTGCTGCACCAGCTGGAGCTGCACCAGCGCGAGGTAGGCGGCGATGGCTTTCCCTTCGGCCTGCAGCTGATGGTCAACGCCCTGGGGCCGGTACTGCACGGCGCCGACGCCGCCGAGGCACTCAACATCGACCCGATCCTGGATAAGCTGCGTGAGCGCATTCAGGACCCCGAATACATCAAGTCCCTGGCCCGCGCCCTACTCGACAACCCGCACCGGGTGCGCCTCACCCTGCGCCCCGATCCCGGCCTCAGCGCCGAGCGCGAGGCGGCGGAGAAGGCGCGCCTGGCGGCGATGAAGGCGGCCATGTCCGACGACGACAAGCAGCGGGTGATCGCCCGCGCCGCCGAGCTGGCCGAGCGCCAGATGAGCGCCGACGACCCGGAGCAGCTGCCCAAGGTGGGGCTGGAGGACGTGCCCACCGAGTTGAGCATCCCCGAGGGCGAGGAGACAGGCGGAGAGCCCTCCACCACCTGGTTCTCCCGCGGCACCAACGGCCTCTTCTACCAGCAGCTGGTGATCGACCTGCCCCAGCTGAAGCCGGAGCTGCTGGAGCTGGTGCCGCTCTACGCCGACATCGTCACCGAGGTGGGCAGCGGCGGTCGTGACTACCTGGCCACCCAGGCGCTGCAGGCGGCGGTCACCGGCGGCATCAGCGCCGGTATCACCCAGCGCAGCGCCATCGACCGACTGGATGATGGCCGCGCCCTCTTCACCTTCTCCGGCAAGGCCCTCTCACGCAACCGCGACGCGCTGAGTCACCTGCTTCAGGAGAGCTTCGACTCCGCCCGCCTCGACGAACTGCCGCGCATCCGCGAACTGGTGGCCCAGGAGCGCATGCACCAGGAACAGGGGGTGACCCAGCGCGGCCACTCCCTGGCCATGTCCGCCGCCGCCGCGGGCTTCAGCCGCGCCGCCCAGCGCTACCAACTGTGGCATGGCCTGGACGGGGTCCGCTCGCTGAAGGCGCTGGACGACGGCCTCGATGACGATGCCGCCGTCGCCACCCTGGCCGAGAAACTCTCGGCCATACAGCAGGCCCTGCGCGCGGCCCCACGCCGCCTGCTGCTGATCGGCGAGGAGGAGCTGCGCGATGAGGCCCTGGCCGCGCAGGCGGGGCTGTGGGGCGCGACTAGCGATGCCGTGGCCATCTCCGACGATAGCTTCCAGCCTGACCGGGTGATGCAGGCCTGGGCCACCTCCAGCCAGGTCAACTTCTGCTCCCGCGCCTTCCCCACGGTGCCGCTGGAGCACGAGGACACCCCGGCGCTGATGGTGCTCGGCGGCTTCCTGCGCAACAACTTCCTGCACCGCGCCATTCGCGAGCAGGGCGGTGCCTACGGCGGCGGCGCCAGCTTCGACCCGGACAGCGGTTCACTGCGCTTCTACTCCTACCGCGACCCGCGTCTCGCCGAGACCCTGGCCGACTTCGATGCCTCCATCGCCTGGCTACTGGAGAACAGCCACGAGTGGCGACTGGTGGAGGAGGCGATCCTTGGCGTCATCGGCTCCATCGACAAACCCGGCTCCCCGGCGGGCGAGGCCAAGAAGTCCTTCCACGCCGCCCTGCACGGGCGCACCCCGGAGCAGCGCCGCCGCACCCGCGCCCGCATCCTCGAGGTGCGCGAGGCGGACCTGAAGCGGGTGACCGAGCGCTACCTGAGCGGCGACAACGCCTCCACCGCGGTGATCGGCTCGCCCGACACCCTCAAGGGGGCCGCCGACGGGCTGGGCCTGGAGCTCATCACCCTATGAGCCGGGCGCTGCGTATCGCCGGGCTGAAGAAGACCTACGGCAACGGCTTCACCGCCCTCAAGGGCATCGACCTGGAGGTGGCCCAGGGGGACTTCTTCGCCCTGCTCGGCCCCAACGGCGCGGGCAAGTCCACCACC
>JBFFSW010000244.1:0-3256 GCA_041572195.1 Thiohalomonadaceae bacterium
CGCACGGACCGCACCGCGTCCTCGATGATGTTGCCGGGCGTCCAGTCGCTGCCGCAGCCGCAGATGTCGTGGACGAAGCTCGTGATGATCTCGGGCCCGTACAGGGTGTGGGTGACCTCGGGGTGGAACTGCACGCCGTAGAAGCGGCGCTCCTCGTCGGCGACACCGGCGATGGGGGCGGAGTCGGTGGAGGCCATCAGCTTGAAGCCGGGGGCCATGTCGATGACCCGGTCGCCGTGGCTCATCCACACATCCAGCAGGCCGTAGCCCTCCTCGGAGGTGTGGTCCTCGATATCCTTGAGCAGGGCGGTGTGGCCGCGGGCACGCACCTGGGCGTAACCGTATTCGTGGTGGTCGGCGTTCTCCACCTTGCCGCCCAGCTGCATCATCATGGTCTGCATGCCGTAGCAGATGCCCAGCACCGGCAGCCCCATCTCAAAGACGCAGGCGGGGGCCTTGGGGGCGTCCTCGGCGGTGGTGGACTCCGGACCGCCGGAGAGGATGATGCCGTTGGGATTGAAGGCCTTGATATCGGCCTCATCCATGTCGTAGGCGTGCAGCTCACAGTAGACCCCGGCCTCGCGCACGCGGCGGGCGATGAGCTGGGTGTACTGGGAACCGAAGTCGAGGATCAGGATACGGTCGGCATGGATGTCGCGGGACATGGGCGCTACTCGGCTGGGAATTCAGGCCGCATATGATCGAACAAAGCTTGCAAGCGTGCAACTATCCGCGCGACAGCTCCGCCAGGTCCATAGGCCTCTCGATGTGATAGCCCTGGACGTAATCCACACCCAGGCTCTTGAGCTTGGAGAGGATGACGCCGTTCTCCACGTACTCGGCCACCACCTGCTTGCCCAGGGTATGGCCCAGCTCCACCACCGATTTGACCACCGCGTAGTCGTAGATGTTGGAGACGATGTCCTTGACGAAAGAGCCATCGATCTTGACGAAGTCCACCGGCAGCGACTTGAGATAGGTGTAGGAGGCGGTGCCGCTGCCGAAGTCGTCCAGGGCGATGTTACAGCCGCACTGCTTGAGGCGGCGGACGAGGGTGATGGCCTGCTCCAGGTTCTCGATGGCGGCGGTCTCGGTGATCTCGAAGTTGAGCTTGTAGGTGAGCGCCGGGCGCTCCTCCAACCGCTCGATGAGCCAGCTCATGAACGAGACGCTGCCGATGGAGCGGCCTGAGAGATTGACCGAGAGCCCGGCGATGTGACCGAGCTTCGAGTGGTTCTCATCCAGGAAGTCGAGCACCTTGGTGACCACGTGGCGGTCGATGTCGTGGATACGGTCGTAGACCTCGGCGGCGCTGACGAACTCATCCAGCGAGACCGGATTGCCCTCCTCGTCCTGCACCTTGAGCAGCACCTCGTAGTGGGGACGGGCACTGGCATAGCGCAGCGGTGCGATCTTCTGGCACTTGAGCTGGATGAGGCCGGAATCGAAGAGGTTGTCCATGCGCCCAACCCAGCTCATGGCATCGAGCTGGCGGTTGATGGCGGCGTTGTCGATGGTGAAGGTCTCGATGCGGTTGCGGCCCCCCTCCTTGGCGGTGTAGCAGGCGGAGTCCACCGCGCTGAGCAGGCTGCGTACGCTGTCCTCCTCGCCGACGAGGGTGACCAGGCCGAAACTGGCGCTGACGTTGAAGCTCTTACCCTCACAGCTGAAGCCGTGTTTGCCGATCCCCGTACGCAGCGCCTCGGTCTGCTCCAGGGCCGCGGCGGAATCCATGTCGCTGTAGAGCAGGGCGAACTCATCACCGCCCAGGCGCGCGGCGGCGGCCTTGTTGCCGGCGCTATCGGCCACCAGTCGGGCGATCTGGGCGACCAGCTCGTCGCCCGCCTCGTGACCGCAGGTGGTGTTGATGACGCTGAAGCGGTCCAGGTCGAAGTAGCAGAGGTGATGACGCCCCGCCTCCAGCTTCTCATCGTCCAGGTGGCTCTGCAGCAGGCGTTCGAAGGCGCGACGATTGAGCAGGCCGGTGAGGTTGTCGTAACTGGCCTGATCCAGCAGCTGATCGTGCAGCGACTGCAGCATGGTGTAGGCGGCACGGTCCATCAGCGGCTCATCCCAGCCATCGAGCACGATCACCGTGCCGCGAGCGAGCTGGGCAGCCAGCTCACCCTGATTCACGTCCAGACCCCGATCGCCGTGCATGTCGGCGAAGACGTAGCGGCTGTGCAGCGAGTCGAGCCACACCAGCTGCTGCTGCACCGGTTCGTCGCCCTCGATGTAGTAGGAGATCATCTCCCCCTTATCCAGGCCGCGCACGCGCTCCAGCCAGTTGGTCCAGACATCCTCGCCGAACTCGGTGGGACGCTCGCCGCGTCGCTCCTTGCGCCACTTGGCTTCCATGGTGCGGCGCATGGAGGGCATCTGACGGGTCTCCACCGAGGCGGGGTCGGCCGCGGCCTTCTTGATGTCCTCGGCCAGCCACTTGAGGGCCTTGGCCAGGGTCTCGCGTGGGGTATGGCTCTTGCCCAGCAGCGCCTTCACCTCGTCGAAGAGTTGCTGCGCGGTACCGCCGGTATTGTCACCCTCCAGGCGGCTAATCACCCGGTCCAGCAGGTCCAGACGGCCTTGGTAACGCTCACCCTCGCGCCCCTCCTTGAGGTAGCTGCCCATCAGCAGGTTCTTCCAACCGGCATCGAGCATATTGAGCACCGATAGCGGAATGGGGCGACCGGCGAAGACATCGTCGATGTCCCCCAACACCTCGATACCCGCCTCGCGTTGCAGCTCCTCCTCCTCGCAGGCTCGGATCAGGGCAGCGATGCGCTCCTGGTGACCCTCCTCGTGCTCCTCGTGCAGACGCTCCAGCTCGTTGGCCGTCTCCTCAAGGCGCTCGGGGTGCAGTTCACCGTCCTCGCTGACGGCGCTGATCATCTGCTCCAGGCGCTCGCGCATCTCCTTGCCCGACTCGTCACCGGGGAGCATGCGGCTGAGACGATCCGCGGTATTCAGCACCCGGTGCACCGGGTGTGAACGGTCTCTCAGCAGCTCGTCGTTGCGCAACACCTCCTGCAGCAGCGGGTACTCCAGCTGCTGCAGCCCGCCCTTGATGCTGTGGTCGGCCAGCGGGTCAACCTGGATGGAGGTCAGCATGCGCTCCATCACCTCCAGGTTGTCGCGCAGCGGCTCGGCGATGGCACGAGCCTCCCCCTCGCCGAGCTGCTGGCTCATGGTCTGGTTGAGGTAGTCCGCCAGGCCGCCCTGCCCGGCGAGGTCGCGCAGGCTGCGGCCCTGGCTACGC
>JBFFSW010000245.1:0-3247 GCA_041572195.1 Thiohalomonadaceae bacterium
ATCTCGCCGACCAGGATCACGTCCGGGTCCTCGCGCAGCGCCGAGCGCAGCGCCTCGTTGAAGCCGAGGGTGTCGCGGTGCACCTCGCGCTGGTTGATGATGCACTTCTTCGACTCGTGCACGAACTCGATGGGGTCCTCGATGGTGAGGATGAGACCTTACTCGCTCTCGTTCTTGTAGTTTACGATGGCCGCCAGGGTGGTGGACTTGCCCGAACCGGTGGGACCGGTCACCAGCACCAGACCGCGGGGATTCTCGGCGATCTCCTTGAAGATGGGCGGACAGTTGAGCTCCTCCAGGCTGAGGATCTTCGAGGGGATGGGACGGAAGACCGCGCCGGCGCCGCGATTGTGGTTGAAGGCGTTCACGCGGAAGCGCGCCAGCCCCTTGATCTCGAAGGAGAAGTCGGTTTCCAGATACTCCTCGTAGTCCTTGCGCTGCTTGTCGTTCATGATGTCGTAGACCATGGAGTGCACATCCTTGTGTTCCATGGCCGGGACGTTGATGCGGCGCACGTCGCCATCGACGCGGATCATCGGCGGCAGCCCGGCGGAGAGGTGCAGGTCGGAGGCGCCGTTCTTAACGCTGAAGGCAAGCAGTTCGGTGATATCCATTACAATAGGTCCTCAATTTCAACACGACTAAGCTACAACCTAGAGCCATGACAGACAATAGCCAAAGCCTGCCCGAACGCCTGGCCCGGGTCCGTGAGCGGATTCACGAAGCGGAGACCCGCCACGGCCGCGAGCCCGGCTCGGTGCGCCTGCTGGCGGTGAGCAAGACCCACCCGGCCGAAGATATCGCCGCCTGCCACGCCCTGAACCAGCGCGCCTTCGGAGAGAATTACCTGCAGGAGGCGCTGGGCAAGGTCGAGGCGCTGGCCGGGATGGATATCGAGTGGCACTTCATCGGCCCCATCCAGTCGAACAAGACCCGCGACATCGCCAGCCACTTCGACTGGGTGCACAGCGTGGAGCGGCTGAAGGTCGCCCGCCGTCTCAGCGAGCAGCGCCCCGAGGGGATGGCGCCGCTGAACATCTGCCTGCAGGTGAACGTCAGCGGCGAGGCGAGCAAGTCCGGCTGCGCCCTGGATGAGCTGCCGGAGCTGGCCGCGCAGGTGGGTAAACTGCCCGGCCTGCGCCTGCGCGGGCTGATGGCCATCCCCGCCCCCAGCGACGACTTCGAGGCCCAGCGCCGCCCCTTCGCCCGTCTGCGAGAGGCGCTGGAGGGGCTCAACGCCCAGGGGCTGGCCCTGGACACCCTCTCCATGGGCATGTCCGGCGACCTGGAGGCGGCCATCGCCGAGGGGGCCACCCTGGTGCGCATCGGCACCGACATCTTCGGCGCGCGATGCTATCCTGTCGGCCAATGAGCTTAACCGCGGAAAGACGAGCACCATGAAGAACAGCACCATCGGATTCATCGGCGGCGGCAACATGGCCGCCAGCCTCATCGGCGGCATCATCGCCGGCGGCTGCCAGGCCTCCTCCATTCACGTCTCCGACCCCAGCGCCGAGCGCCGCGAGTGGCTGGCCGGGCAATTCGGGGTCAACACCCACGATGACAACGACACCCTGGTCGAGGCCTGCGCGGTGATCGTGCTGGCGGTCAAACCACAGATGCTGCGCCAGGTGTGCGAGGGCATCGCAGGGCAGGTCACCGCGCGCAAACCGCTCATCATCTCGGTGGCCGCCGGGATCCGCATCGCCGACATTGAGCGCTGGCTGGGCGGTGAGTGCGCGCTGGTGCGCACCATGCCCAACACCCCGGCACTGCTACAGAGCGGCGCCACCGGGCTCTACGCCAATCCCCGCGTCAACTCCAGCCAGAAGGAGCTGGCCGAAGGGATCATGCGCGCCGTCGGTCTGGCCCTGTGGCTGGATGATGAGGCGCAGATGGACGCGGTCACCGCCCTCTCCGGCAGCGGCCCGGCCTACTTCTTCCTGGTGATCGAGGCGATGCAGGCGGCTGGCGAGAAGCTGGGGCTGGAGACCGAGAGCGCCCGCCTGCTGGCCCTGCAGACCGCCTTCGGCGCCGCGCGCATGGCCCTGGAGAGCCCGGACGACGCCGCCACCCTGCGGCGTAAGGTCACCTCCCCCGGTGGCACCACCGAGCGGGCCGTCGGCATCCTCGAGGAGGGCGACATCCGCGGCCTGTTCGAGCGGGCCATGCAAGGGGCCGCCGAGCGCGCCGCCGAACTGGCCGACCAGCTGGGTGGTGAGTGATGGGCGACGACTACCTGCTGCGGCCGGTCGAGTTCCTGCTCGGCACCCTCTTCTCCCTCTACATCACCCTGGTGATGCTGCGCTTCCTGCTGCAGCAGGTGCGCGCCGACTTCTACAACCCCATCAGCCAGTTCATCGTCAAGCTGACCAATCCGCCGCTGCGCCCGCTGCGGCGCCTCATCCCCGGCCTCGGTGGGGTGGATGTGGCGGCGCTGCTGCTGATGCTGCTATTGCAGATGATCTCCACCGCCCTGCTGCTGTGGCTGCGCGACAAGGCGCTAGGGCTGGACACCCTGCTGCTCTGGTCGCTGGCGGAGCTGCTGTCGCTGGCCTTCAACGTCTTCATCTTCGCCATCATCATCCAGGCCCTGCTCAGCTGGGTGGGCGGCGGCTACCATCCGGCGGTCGGCCTGCTGCACGGCCTCACCGCGCCGGTCCTGCGTCCCTTCCGCCGTCTGCTGCCGCCGGTCTCCGGTATCGACCTCTCTCCACTGCTGGCGCTACTGGCCCTGCAGGTGGTGAAGATGCTGTGCGTACCGCTGCTTCAGCACCTGGCCCAGGCCAGCCTGGCGGGCTGATCGGCGGCAAAATGCGAACCAGTACTCTTGTTTTCCCTAAAAAATTCAATATAGTTAGAATAATTTGTTAGAAACTCCGCTAAGTGCGGCGATTCGATACGGAATAACAACGGAATAAAACAGGGCGCGAAGCAGATGGGGAATACACGCTTTAACGAACAGATGCAGGCCTACGGGCAGTGGAAGGCCGAGCTGTTCAAGGGGATTCAGCACTACCAGGCGTGGCTGGACGCCAACAAGATGAGCAGCCCTGAGGACGAGCTGCGTATCTTCGAGGCGCTGGAGGCGCTCAAGAGCGACAAGCTCACCATCGCCTTCGTCGCCGAGTTCGCCCGCGGCAAGACCGAACTGATCAACGCCATCTTCTTCTCCGAGTACGACCGCCGCCTGCTCCCCTCCGAGGCCGGGCGCACCACCATGTGCCCCACCGAGCTGTTCTACGAC
>JBFFSW010000246.1:0-3225 GCA_041572195.1 Thiohalomonadaceae bacterium
ACCGAGGCCGCGCGCGAGCGACCGCCGCACCGGCGGCAGGTAGGCCAGCAGCCAGAACAGCGGCAGCGCCAACCAGGTGGGCCAGTAACGCGGCGAGAGCAGACGCCACTCGAAGGGCGGTCGCGGATTGTTCATGCGCGAATCTCCGCCAGCAGCCGCTCGGCCATGCTTCGCGCCTGCATGCCGTAGCCACCGCCGAAGAGGTTGTAGTGGTTGAGGATGTGGTAGAGGTTGTAGAGGCTCTTGCGCACCGCGTAGCCCTCGTCCAGCGGCCAGACCTCGTTGTAGGCGGCGTAGAAATCGTCGCCGAAACCGCCGAACAGTTCGGTCATGGCGATGTCCGCCTCGCGGTCGCCGTAGTAGATCGCCGGGTCGTAGATGGTCGGCACGCCATCGGCGCAGACCGCCGCGTTGCCACCCCAGAGGTCGCCGTGCAGCAGCGAGGCGACGGGGGTGTAGCCGGCGAACAGCGCCGGGAACTCGGCCATCAGCTGATCACCGACCCGCCCCAGGCCGCCACCGTTACGCGCCGCCAGCTCCAGCTGGAAGCCGAGGCGGCGCTCGCGCCAGAAGTCGATCCAGTTATCCATCTCGCCGTTGGGCTGGGCGGTGGAGCCGATGGTGTTGTCGCGGTGCCAGCCGAAACGGCCTCGGGTATGGCGATGCATCGCCGCCAGGCCGCGGCCCAGCGCCGCCTGTCCGCCGCGCCCGCCCAGTTGCAGATACTCCATGACGATGTAGGCCCGGTCGCCGTGCTCGCCCCACACCAGTGCCCTGGGCACCCGCAGACCATCAGCGGCATCGGCCATCTCGTTCAGCCCCTCGGCCTCGGCGCTGAACATCTCCAGCGCCGCCGCGCCGCGGTTGAGCTTGACGAACCACTGGCGCTCGCCGTCGGCCAGCAGGTAGGCCTCGTTGATGTCACCACCGCCCAGGCCGCGCGGCGCGGCGGGGGCGAAGGGCTCTCCGCTGGCGCTACGGATGCGCTCGGCGATGTGTTCGAAGATGGCCATGGCCGCCGATCTTATCGCTTGCCCCGGCCCAAGGCGATACCGTTAAATGTCCGCATGCAGGAAAAACTCCCCCTGGCGGCCCGTATCGGCCGCGAATCCGTCGACGCGGTGGTGCGCGAACACTACCGGCGGCTGCTGGCCGACCCGCGCCTCGGGGGCTATTTCAGCCACATTGATGAGTTACCCGAACACGAGGCGCGGGTCGCCGCCTTCTGGTGGTCGGCCCTGGGCGGGCGCACCGACGGCGAGGCCCGCCCAGGGGCGATGGAGGAGGCCCACCGCGACCTGGGGCTGCCACACGAACAACTGCTGCGCTGGCTGAGGCTATTGGATGAGAGCCTACAGAGCCAGTTAAACAAAGAAGAGGCCGCCGAGTGGCTGGCCCTGGCCGAGGCCATCGGCAATCACATGGTTCGCCGGGGCCTGATCGGCGACTGACGAGGGATAGAGATGAAGGTACTACCGGAAATCGACGCCGCGCTGGGCGAGTGGATCACCGCCCAGCCGCTCTTCTTCAACGCCAGCGCGCCGCTGGCGGGCGATGGCCACATCAACCTCTCGCCGCGCGGGCTGGACAGCTTCCGCGTGCTCGGCCCGCGCCGGGTTGCCTATCTGGACCTCACCGGCTCGGGCAACGAGACCGCCGCCCACCTGCGCGAGAACGGACGCGTCACCATCATGTTCTGCGCCTTCGAGGGCGAGCCGCGCATCCTGAGGCTGTTCGGCCGCGGGCGCGTGGTGCTACCCGGTGACGACGACTGGACGGAGCTGCTTGGGCACTTCAACGCCGACCTGCCGGGCATCCGCCAGATCGTCGATATCGAGGTGGAGCGCATCCAGAGCTCCTGCGGCTACGGCGTGCCGCTAATGGCCTTCCAGGGTGAGCGCGAGCGGCTGCTGGAATGGGCCGAGAAGAAGGGTGAGGAGGGGATCGCCGACTACCAACGGCGCAACAACGCCGTCAGCATCGACGGCCTGCCCTCTCGTTTCGCCGACTAAGCGGCTATAATCGCCCCCCTTTACACCCGTCACGGAGCGCTCCATGAGCGACCACAAACCCAGCCTGGCCGAATGGGTCTCCCGCATCAGCGAGGAGGAGATGCCCATCTTCGGCCACACGGTACAGCAGATCATCAGCGTCGCCGATAACGACGAGGCCCCCGCCGCCGAACTGGCCAAGGTGGTGCTCAAGGACGCCTCGATGACCGCCCGTGTGCTCAAGCTGGTCAACACCATCCACTACAACCCGCGGCGCCAGTCGGTGAGCACCATCAGCCGCGCGGTGGTGGTGCTGGGTTTCAAGACGGTGCAGAACCTCTGCCTCTCCATCGCCCTGGTCGACGCCCTGGTGGAGGGACGCGCCCGCGACCGCCTGCACGAGGAGCTGGCCCTCTCCATCCACGCCGCGGTACAGGCCCGCGCCATCGCCCTCACCCGTGGCGACGACTCCCCCGAGGAGGTGTTCATCGCCACCCTCCTCTACCACCTGGGTGACCTGGCCTTCTGGTGCTTCGGCGGCGACACCGCCGAGCAACTGGACGGCCTGGAGAAGCAGCCGGGCTACACCCCGCAGAGCGCCCAGGAGGAGCTGCTGGGTTTTCGCCTCAAGCAGCTCACCACCAGCCTGGCCGAGGAGTGGGACCTCAACCCACTGCTGCTGACCACCCTCAAGCGCCCACGCGACGCCGGTGAGCGCGGGGGCTGCATTACCCTCAGCCGCAGCATCGCCGAGGCCGCCGCGGAACACGGCTGGAGCGCACCCGACACCCTTCAGCAGGCCGCCGCGATGGGCAAGCACTGCGGCAAGGGACCCAAGGAGATGAGCCACCAGTTGCACCGCGCCGCCCGCGAGGCGGCGGAGATCGCCGGCTTCTTCGGCGCCGCGGCGGCGGCCAGGCTGATCCCGGTGCCCGGCGATCAGGCCGAGGTGGAGGAGGCGGAAATCAAGGCCGACAGCCATCCAGAACCCGATGGCATGCTTCAGCTGAAGATTCTGCGCGAGCTCTCGCAGATGCTGGATGGCAAGGCCGACCTCAACCTGGTGATGGAGGCCGTACTGGAGGGCATCTATCGCGGCGTGGGCATGGACCGCACCCTCTTCGCCCTGCTCACCCCGGACCGCAAGGGGCTGCGCGCCAAATACACCCTGGGTAAGGGCAACGAGGAGCTGAATAACCGCTTCCACTTCACCCAGCACCCCAGCCAACCCAAT
>JBFFSW010000247.1:0-3209 GCA_041572195.1 Thiohalomonadaceae bacterium
GAGGCGCTTGATGGCGGCGACCACGCTCTCCTCTTCGGGACGCGGTACGTAGCGCGGCCCCTCCACTACCTCAGGTTCGGCAGGGGGATGACGCTGGGCCAGGAATTCGGCGAAGTTCATCAACTCCGCCTGGGCCGCCTCGGGCAGGCGGCGGTGGATCTCATTCAGTCGTTGGCTGTCGCTCACAATATCTCCACGCCTCAGGCATTCTCCTTACAATACTCGCGAGCAAACTCCAGCAGCTTCTCGATGGCCCGTAGGCGGAACTTCTGCTTCTGGTGGACGAAGGAGAAGTGGCGGCGGATCGGCGGGTCCAGCTCCAGCGCCGTCAGGGTGCCGAGCTTGAGCTCCTTGTCGATGGTGGCGCGGGAGATGATGGAGACACCCATGCCCGCCTCCACCGCGCCCTTGATGGACTCGGGGTTACCCAGCTCCATGACGATCTGCAGGTTGGCCGGGTCCACCCCGGCGGCGCTCAGGTGCTCGAGCATCACCTCGCGGGTGCCGGAGCCCTCCTCGCGGCAGATGTAGGGGTGGTCGATCAGCTCGGCGATGGGCACCGATTCGCGCCCGGCCAGTTCGTGGTCGTTGGGCACGATGAGCACCAGCGGGTCGTCCTTACACCCCTCCACCACCAGGTTCTTGTTGCCCACGGGGGACTCCACCACGCCCAGGTCGATGGCGTTGTTCTCCACCATGGAGACGATGTTGTCGGAGTTGCCCACCTGCAGGCGGATGCTCACCTCGGGGAAGCGGGACTTGAAGTCGCCCAGCAGCGCCGGGAGCATGTACTCGGCGATGGTGGTGCTGGCCCCCAGCATCAGCACGCCGCTCACCTCGCCGGTGAGGTCGCGCACCGAGTTCTCCATCTCCGCGTAGAGGGAGAAGATCTTGTCGGCGTACTCATACACCCGCTGCCCCGCCTCGGTGAGGCTGATGCGGTTGTGGGTACGGTCGAACAGTCGGGTATTGAAATACTCTTCGAGCTGGCGCACCTGGAAGGTCACCGCCGGCTGGGTCATATGCAACGACTCCGCCGCCTTGGTGAAACTCATCAGTCGCGCCACGGTGTGAAACACCTGTAGCCTACGGTCTGCCATGACTTCTCCTTCACCAGGGCCTGATCCCAGCACCCAAGTGTTCTCATCATCTTTAATACGATGAATTGTTGTTATTTATTCTATTTATAGTAGCGCTAAGGATACTTTATCGCCGGGGCGGCGACAAGATGAAGAAAAGGGGCCTTGCGGCCCCTTTTCTTAACCCCGAATGGCGTCCAACCGCTTGTACATAAAGGCGTAGTACATCACCGGGATCAGTACCAGGGTGAGCAGGGTGGAGACCAGGATGCCGAAGATGAGCGACACCGCCAGCCCGCTGAAGATGGGGTCATCGAGGATGAAGAAGGCGCCGAGCATGGCCGCCACCCCGGTCAGCACGATGGGCTTGGCACGCACCGCCCCGGAGTTGATCACCGCCTTCTCGAAGTCCATCCCCTCGCGCACCTGCTGGTTGATGAAGTCCACCAGCAGGATGGAGTTGCGGACGATGATGCCGGCCAGGGCGATCATGCCGATCATGGAGGTGGCGGTGAACTGCATCCCCAGCAGGGCGTGGCCCGGCATCACGCCGATGATGGTCAGCGGGATGGGGGCCATGATGATCAACGGCACCAGGTAGGAGCGGAACTGCGCCACCACCAGCAGGTAGATCATGATCAGCCCCACGGCGTAGGCGATGCCCATGTCGCGGAAGGTCTCGTAGGTGACCTGCCACTCGCCGTCCCACTTCATCGAGTAGTCGTAGGGGTTCTCCGGCGGGCTGATGAAGCTCTGCGCCAGCGGCTCGCCGTGGGCGAACTCACGCCCCTTCAGGGTCTCGACCATCTCCAGCATGCCGTAGAGCGGCGAGTCCAGCTCCCCGGCCATGTCGGCGGTGACGTAGACCACCGGCAGCAGGTCCTTGTGGTAGATGGCCCGCTCGCGGCTCGCCTCGTGCACCACCACCAGCTCGGAGAGCGGTACCAGGGCGCCGTCGTTGGCGCGCAGACGCAGGCGCAGGGCGGCGTCCAGCGAGGCCTTGTCGGCCACCGGGAACTCCAGGCGGATGGGCAGCGGGAACTTCACCCCGGCGCCATGCAGGTAGGAGACATCCTCGCCGGAGAGCACCGAGGCCAGGGCACCGACAATGGCCTGCTGCGAGACCCCCAGCAGCGCCGCCTTGCCCTGGTCCACCTGCAGAAGACGCTTGGGAGCCTCGTCCTCGACGCTGTCGTCGATATCGACGATGTCGGCGGTCCCGGCGAACACCGAGCGCAGCTCCTTGGCGGCGCGGATCTGCCCGTCGTAGTCCAGACCGTACACCTCGGCCACCAGCGGCGACTGCACCGGCGGCCCCGGCGGCACCTCCACCACCTTGACGTTGGCGCCGTGGCGCTCGCCGATGGCCTGCAGCGGGCCGCGCACCGCCAGGGCGATCTCGTGGCTCTTGCGCTCGCGCTGGCTCTTGTGCACCAGGTTGACCTGGATGTCGGCGACATTGGCCCCCTCGCGCAGATAGTACTGACGCACCAGACCGTTGAAGTTGATGGGCGCGGCGGTCCCGGCGTAGGCCTGGTAGTCACTCACCTCCGGCACCTCGGCCAGATACTCACCCAGCTCGGCGATGACCCGAGCGCTGCGCTCCACGCTCACCCCCTCGGGCATATCCACCACCACCTGGAACTCCGACTTGTTGTCGAAGGGGAGCATCTTCAGCACCACCAGCTTGACCGCCACCAGCCCCACCGAGGCGATGATCAGCACCAGCACGCCGACGCCCAGCAGGCGGCGCTTGTTGGCCCCCTGCGCCTCGCGCAGGAAGGGGCCAACACCACGCTCGAACAGGCGATAGAGACCACCGGCCTCCTCGGTGTGGTGGTGCACCGGGGCGTTCTTCAGCACCACGTTGGACATCCACGGGGTGACCACGAAGGCCACCGCCAGGGAGATGAGCATGCCGATGGAGGCGTTGATGGGGATGGGGCTCATGTAGGGCCCCATCAGCCCGGTGACAAAGGCCATCGGCAGCAGTGCGGCGATGACGGTAAAGGTGGCGAGGATGGTCGGCCCGCCCACCTCGTCGACCGCCAGCGGGATCGCCTCCAGCAGCTTCTTGCCGCCCATCTGCATATGTCGATGTATGTTCTCCACCACCACGATGGCGTCATC
>JBFFSW010000248.1:0-3192 GCA_041572195.1 Thiohalomonadaceae bacterium
AGAAGGGTGAGGGGTTGAGCTCGAAGATGGAGAACACCAGGGCGACGGCGGTGAGCGCCTTCTCGCCACCGGAGAGCAGATGGATGGTGGAGTTGCGCTTGCCCGGCGGGCGCGCCATGACGGCGACGCCGGTATCGAGCAGGTCGTCGCCGGTCAGTTCCAGGTAGGCGTGACCGCCACCGAAGAGGCGCGGGAACTTCTCCTGCAGGCCCTTGTTGACCCGGTCGAAGGTCTCCTTGAAGCGGGTGCGGGTCTCGCGGTCGATCTTGCGGATGGCGTTCTCCAGGGTCTCCAGTGCCTCCATCAGGTCGTCGTTCTGCCTGTCCAGGTAGTTCTTGCGCTCGGACTGCTGCTCGTACTCCTCGATGGCCGCCAGGTTGATGGGGCCGAGGCGGGCGATGCGCTGACCGACCTCTTCCACCTGCTGCTCCCAGGTGGCGGCATCGGCGTGGGCGGGCAGTGCCTGCAGCACCCCCTCCAGGTCGAAACCGGCCTCGGCCACCTGCTCCTTGTGGGTCTGGCGGCGCACCTGCTGCTCCTGCCAGCCCATGCGCAGCTGCTCCAGCGCGGAGCGTACCTTCTGCGCCTGCTGTTCGGCGCCGACGCGCTGCTGTTCCAGGTCGCGCAGGCCGTGGTCGATCTCCTCCAGCCGACGGCGGGCGGCGGCGAGGCGGTTCTCCACCTCCATGCGGCGACTGAGCAGGGTCTCCAGCTCCTCGGCCATCTCGGCGCCGGGGTCGCCCCCCTCGGCCAGCTGCATGCGCAGCTCCTCGCGACGCTCGGCCAGGGTGCTGAGCTGGGCGACCATGCGCTCCTGGCCCTGCTGGGTGGAGTCCAGCTCGGTGCGCAGGGTCTGCAGTTTAATCGTGCGCTCGTGCAGCGCCTCTCGGTCCTGACGGGCGCGGTCGCGGGCCGCCTCCAGGGACTCGCGCAGGGCCTCGCGCTGGGCGTTGAGCTCCTCGCGCTGCAGGGCCAGCTCCTCCATCGACTCCAGCGAGGCGTGCAGGCGCTCGCGGGCGCTCTCGATCTCCAGCTGGGATTCGAGCTGCTGGGCGCGGATCTCCTCCATCTCCTGATCGAGACGCTCGACGCGGCTGCTCACCTGCTCGATGCGCGCCTGCTTGCCGCTGAGCTGGGACTGCATCTCGCCCTTCTTGCGGTTGGCATCGTTGAGGCTGCGCTGCTGCTCCTCGCGCTGGCTCTCCAGCTCCTTGAGCCGCTCGCGCCCCTGCTCCAGGCGCTGTTGCAGGGTGCCGCTGCGCTCCTCCAGCTCGGCGATGGTCTCGGCCAGCTCCTTCAGTTCGCTCTCACGTTGCAGCACACCGGCGTGCTCGTCGGCGTCGCGGGCGACCCGCAGCCAGCCGTGGCCCAGCCAGATGCCGTCGCGGCTCACCACCGACTCGTGGGCGGCGAGGCGGCCACGCATGACCAGCGCCTCGTCCAGACTCTCGGCGGTGTGAATGGCGCCGAGCAGGCCGTCCAGGCGCAGCGGCGATTGGACCTTGTGCAGCAGACGGTCGGCTCCGGCGCCGTCGGCGGCCAGCGGCGTGGCGGCGCGGTCGAAGAGGGTCAGGCTGCCGTGCTCCAGGCTGCCGAGGGTACCGACGATGGGGTCGAGACCATCGACGCAGACCGCCTCCAGCGAGTCGCCGAGGACCATCTCCACGGCGCGTTCCCAGCCGGATTCGACCTTCAGATCCTCGGCCAGGCGATCGTTGCCGGCCATCCCCTGGCGCTCCAGCCAGTCGCTGACCGCCCCCTTGCCCTTGCCCAGCGCCGCCTGTTGCAGCGCCTCCAGCGAGGCGTGGCGGCCGCGCTTGCTCTGCAGCTCGGTACGCAGGGTGTCCAGTTCCTGGGCCTCGGAGTGGTTGAGTTCGCGGCGCTCGTTGATCTGGCGGATGCAGTCGTCCAGCCCCTCCTCCAGCCCGGCGTTGCCCATCTCGCTCTCGGCCAGCTGCTCGCGCAGCAGGGCGATCTCCTCCTCCAGGTTGCCCAGGGAGAGGTTGCCGCGCTCATCCTCCAGACGCTTGAGGCGCTGGTTGAGCTGGCCATCCTGTGACTCGAGCTGCTGGATGCGGGCGCGCTCCACCTGGGCGCTCTGCGAGGGCTCGGCGGCCCGCTGGTTGAACTCCTCCCAGGTCTGTTGCCAGGCGGCCATCGCCTCCTCGGCCTCGGCCAGGGCGGCGGCGGAGAGCTCGGCGCTCTCCTCGGCCTGGGCGGCGCCGGGCTCCAGTTCGGCCAGGGCGGTGACCAGGTCCTCGATGCGGCGGGAGTCGCTGTCCTGGTGCACCTGGGCCTCGTTCCAGCTGCGCTCCACCTGCGCCAGGTCCTGCTCCAGCTGCCCCTTGCGCTCCTTGGCATGCTGGATGGACTGCTCCAGGCGGGCGATGTCGGCGCCCAGGCCGTAGTACTCGCTCTGGATATGGTTGAAGCTCTCGGTGGCCTCGACGTGGTCCTCGCGGAAACGCTCGGTCTCCGCCTCGGCGGCGCGCTGGCGGGCGATCTGCGCCTCCAGGGCGGTCTCCTGCTCGCGGATCTCACCCTCGCGGCCCTGCACCTGGCCGTCCAGGGCGCGCCAGCGCAGCGCCTGCAACTGGGCCTTGAGCAGCCGCTCCTCGGCCTTCAGCTCCTTGAAGCGCTCGGCAGTCTTGGCCTGGCGTTGCAGGTGGGCCAGCTGCTTGTCCAGCTCATCGCGCAGGTCATTGAGGCGGTCGAGGTTTTCGCGGGTGTGGCGGATGCGGTTCTCGGTCTCGCGGCGGCGCTCCTTGTACTTGGAGATACCGGCGGCCTCCTCCAGGAAGACGCGCAACTCCTCGGGCTTGGCCTCGATCAGGCGGGAGATGGTGCCCTGCTCAATGATGGCGTAGGAGCGCGGCCCCAGGCCGGTGCCGAGGAAGATGTCGGTGATGTCGCGGCGGCGACACTTGGTGCCGTTGAGGAAGTAATTGGACTGGCCGTCGCGGCTCACCTGGCGCTTGATGGAGATCTCGTTGTACTTGGCGTACTCACCACCGAGGGTGCTGTCGCTGTTGTCGAAGATCAGTTCGATGGAGGCCTGGCCGACCGGCTTGCGGCTGGTGGAGCCGTTGAAGATGACATCGGTCATCGAGTCGCCGCGCAGGTTCTTGGCCGATGACTCGCCCATCACCCAGCGCACCGCGTCGATCGTGTTGGACTTGCCGCAACCATTGG
>JBFFSW010000249.1:0-3191 GCA_041572195.1 Thiohalomonadaceae bacterium
AGCAGCAACGGCAGCAGCACCGTCTGCATCAGGAAAACGACGATGAGGTTGATCACCTGCTCACTGATATCGGCGGCGGCGTTCTCGTAGCGCTCGATTCGACCGCCGACATCCAGCTCGGTCAGCCCCAGCCGATCCAGTAACGAGACATCGCCCACCTCGCTCTCATCCCGGCGATTAAGACCGCGGATCGCCTCGGTCGCCTCGTTCATTCGCGTACTCGACTCGCTGTAGCGTTCGGCGAGGAAGGCGCCATAGAGCCCCTCCCCGGCCAGCGCGACCAGCGGCACCGCGAAACGCAGCAACAACAGCACCAGCAACAGGCGCAGCAGATGAGCTCGCCAGGGATCGCCCGGTGCACGCAGCCACAACAGCCACAGGCTGAGCGGCAGCAGCGCGCCAAGCAACCAGGTAAAGGCGGGGGCGGTGAAGATCTCCAGCAGCAGCCGTTGCAGGCCCAGGGCGGTGGTACTGGCGAGCATCACCAGCGAGAAACGCTCCACCAGGTCGTTGACCGGGTCCAGCACCTCGCCGGGGGCGAAATTGACCCCCACCCCGGCCGGTTCGATGGCCACCTCGGTGCCCTGGGCCACCGAGATCACCGCGTTCAGCCCGCGGGCCACGCCGAAGGTGATCAGCGCCCGCTTGAAGCTGCGCTCGGTGTAGTCGAAACCTCGCTGGTCCACCGCCCCGCTGAGGGCCAGAACAAACAGCCCCAGCAGCAGCAGGGTGATGGCCCATCGAGTCGAAGAGAGTGAATTAGGCATGCGCCACATCATGCGCCAACGCCCCACCAAGGTGCAATAAACGGCCCCATGCTATAAGATCGCCGGCCTAACAAATAAGTAACAAGCCGCTGATTGATGGACCAACCTCGCTTCCACAGCTTTCTGCACAAACAGATACCGGTAATGATGGTGCTCTCCATCCTGCCGGGGCTGGGCTATGTCTTTCTCGGCTACATGCACGATATCCACGTCCCGGCGCTGATCTGGTACGCACTGGTCTGTCTGCTCTCAGTGCACGGCTGGCGTCTCTACCGACACTTCAAACCACAAAGCATGAGCCAGCGCGCCCTGGACGAGTGGTATCGCGGTCTTGAGTGGTTCTTCTACGCCTTCTTTGCCCTGTGGCTGGTCATCTTCCTCATCTACGTCTGGGAGGATGCCTACAAGCTGCACTACATCGCCGTGTTCACCGAGATCGGTGCCTCGGTGGTGGCCGCCACCCTGCTCTATCCGGACCGCCGCCTCTTCCGCCCCGTTCTGCTGGCGCTGATGCTGCCGCTGGCGATCTATTTCGCCCTCATCGGTCAGTGGTACGGCTACATCCTCAGCGCCTTCGCCGCCACCCTCACCTGGGTACTCTTCTACGCCGCCGGCAGCAGCCACCGACTGCTGATCCGCACCCACCACCAGGCCTCCCACGACCAGCTCACCGGGCTCTACAACCGCCACTTCTTCATCGACCACATGCAGCGCCAGCTCAACTCGCTGCGCGAGTCGCGCGGCTGCTCCTTCCTGCTGCTGATCGACCTGGACCACTTCAAGACCGTCAACGACTCCCTGGGCCATGACGTCGGCGACCGCCTGCTGGAGGAGGTCACCGCGCGACTGCAGCCGCTGCTGCGGGGGCAGGGGCTGATGGCGCGCCTGGGCGGCGACGAGTTCATCATCATCGGCGATGAGATGCAGAGCCCCGATCGCTGCCAGGAGCGCTCGCGCACACTGGCCGAGCGGCTGCTGGCGGTGCTCAAGGAGACCTATGTCATCAACGATCACCACATCTACATCAGCGCCAGCATCGGTATCAGTCTGATCCACGGTGATCGCGCCAACGGCGACAGCGCCAACAGCCTCATCCGCGAGGCGGACATCGCCATGTACGAGGCCAAGGCCGGTGGCCGCGATGGGGTCTTTCTCTTCAACGAGGAGATGTCGCGTCGGGTGGAGAGCCACCTGGAGATCGAGCGCCTGCTGCACTTCGCCCTGGAGAAGGATGAGATCAGCCTGCAGTTCCAGCCGCAGCTCGACGCCGGGCGGCGGGTGATCGGCGCCGAGACCCTGGTGCGCTGGAACAACGACAAGCTGGGCATGGTGCCGCCGGACCAGTTCATCCCCATCGCCGAGCAGACCGGCCTCATCGTCGAGCTGGGCAACCACATCCTGCGCCAGGCCTTCGATACCCTGCGCGACTGGCACGAGCGGGGGATCGTGCTGGAACAGTTCTCCATCAACATCAGCATGCGTCAGTTCACCCACCACAGCTTCCTCGATACCGTCGAGGACCTGTGTACCCGGCAGCTCACGCCCGAGCTGCGCCGACGGCTGGTGTTCGAGGTGACCGAGAGCGTGGTGGCCGAGGATATCCAGCGGGTGATCGCCGGCATGCGCCGCCTGCAGCAGCTGGGGATCCGCTTCTCCATGGACGACTTCGGCACCGGCTACTCCTCGCTCAGTTACCTCAAGCAGCTGCCCATCGACGAGGTGAAGATCGACCGCGCCTTCGTCCGCCGCCTGGACACCGACTCCGGCGACCAGGCGATGGTCACCACCATCCTCAACATCGCCGAGATCTTCGGCCCCCCGGTGGTCGCCGAGGGGGTGGAGAGCGAGGCCCAGTTCAACATGCTGGTGGAACTGGGTTGCCGCATCTTCCAGGGCTACCACTTCTCGCGACCACTGCCGAAGAGCGATTTCGAGGCCTTCTTTCAGGCCAACTTGCAGCAAAATCAATAAGATAGGCCGAGATTAAAGGTTTTTTCACCCACTCGTGTCGTTTTTTGGTTAAAATACCCGGCTTTTCCCGGTCGGGCGCTCGCCGATGATGTTCACGGCGGCAACGAACTTTTTGCAACTTTAGAAGAGTACAACCATGGCTGATCTCTCTCTCTACCGTAACATCGGTATCTTCGCCCACGTGGACGCGGGCAAGACCACCACCACCGAGCGCATCCTCAAGCTGACCGGCAAGATCCACAAGCTGGGCGAGGTGCACGACGGCGCCGCCACCACCGACTTCATGGAGCAGGAGGCCGAGCGCGGTATCACCATCCAGTCCGCCGCCACCTCCTGTAACTGGGACGGCCACCGTTTCAACATCATCGACACCCCCGGGCACGTCGACTTCACCATCGAGGTGTACCGCTCGCTGAAGGTGCTCGACGGCGGTATCGGTGTGTTCTGTGGCTC
>JBFFSW010000250.1:0-3184 GCA_041572195.1 Thiohalomonadaceae bacterium
ACCTGGCGCGTGGGCGACACGCGGAGTCGCAGCGCATCCCCGAGACGGTCAACCTCCCCGCCTGTGACGAACGCTGGTCTCTTCGCGCTCAGTCGGGTGCCACCCGAGGCGTGGTGCGTGAGCAAGGGGGCGAGTTGCAGCTGCACTACGGCCAGGGGCTGGAGTGGCGTGAGCCGCTGCGTCGCTGGCTCAACCGCAGGGCGCGGGCGGTGTTGGAGCCGCGCCTGGAGGCGCTGGCCGCGCGTACCGGGCTGGACTATTCGCGTCTGAGTATCCGTGCCCAGCGTGGCCGCTGGGGCAGCTGTTCGGCGGCGGGGGGCATCAACCTCAACCGCAACCTGCTGTTCCTGCCCCCGCAACAGGTGGAGTACCTGCTGCTGCACGAACTCTGCCACACCCGTGAGCTGAACCACTCGCCGCGTTTCTGGGCGCTGGTGGCGAGACACATGCCCGATTACCGCGTACACGATCGCGCCCTGCGCGATGCGATGCGCCAGCTGCCCGCCTGGGCGCTACCCGATTAGATTGACCGGGGTGGGTATCTGCGGTATCACACGCAAAGCATTTATCAGGAGTTAAATATGGATCAGCAGTTAAAAGATAACCTGGGTTCGGGCGATAGCTGGAAGCGCGGCCTGTTCATCCTCCTGTTCGCCGTCTGCTACGCCGTCGCCGAGGTGGTGGTGTGGGGCGTGGTGGTGTTGCAGTTCCTGTTCCTCATCATCACCGGCGAGGACAACACCCGCCTGCGCGCCCTGGGTGCCTCGCTGGCGCTCTACATCGCCGAGCTGGTGCGCTACCTGACGATGAACCAGGACGACAAGCCCTTCCCCTTCCGCCCCTGGCCCGGCGACGAGCCGCTGGAGGGGGAGCTGGAGCGCGAGCCCGAGCCCGAGGTGAAGCGCGAGGAGCGTAGCGACGGCGCCGCCTATGCCGCGGCCGGTGTCGCCGCCGGTGTCGCCGCCGCTACGGTCGCCGCCAGCGCCGATGTGGATGTGGTCGAGGGCGAGCTGATGGGCGACGACGGCGACATGCCCGAGGCGGAGGATGTGGCGGTGATCGACGATGACCGCCCCGACGCCGGGGAGACCGAGTCGGGGGTCTAGTCATTCGGCTTTATCGCCGTTAATTCAAACGCTTAGCGGCGTGTAACAATGTTGTAACAATTCGCGCCTATGATGCGCGCATGAGAACTCAGCCCCCCGCACTGGACAATAGCGCCCTGAGCCCGCGTCACCGCTGGCGCATGCTCAAGGACCGCTTCGCCAACCACGCCGTCGGCGTTGGCGGGATCAGCGTGATCATCGCCATCGTCCTCATCTTCTTCTATCTGGTCTACGTGGTCTTCCCACTGTTCCTCCCCGCCGAGGCGGAGAAGCGCGGCGAGTTCGCCCTGGTCGAGGGCGGCGAGGGGCTGTTCATGGCCCTGGAGGAGCAGGCGGGCTACGCGGTGCGCTACACCCGCGACGGTCGCGCGATCTTCTTCGACACCTCGAATGGCGCCATCGTCAGCGAGCAGCGGCTCTGGGAAGTGGAGATCCAGGCCCTGGCCGCCGACGGCCCCGAGGGGCGCCTGCTGGCGCTGGCGGTGGGCGAAGGTCAGGTGCTGCTGCTGCGTCACCGCTTCGTCATCAGCTACCCCAACGATCAGCGCACCGTCACCCCGCGCATCGAATTCCCCTACGGCGAGGAGCCGCTGGAGCTGGACCCCCAGGGCCGCGCCATCGAGCGCCTGGCCCTGCGCGATGGCGAGGAGCAGCTGAGCATCGCCGCGCGCGTGGAGGGGGGCGAGCTGCAACTGGCGCGCTTCACCAAGGAGGAGAGCTTCCTCGACGAGGGGGTCACCCTGGAGCCGGAGTACAGCGGTTTCGAGGGGGTGGATATCGCCGTCGAGCACCTGCTGATGGACCTGGGTCAGGAGCGGCTCTACGCGGTCTCGTCCGGTGGCGAGCTGCTGCACTATGACATCCGTGGTGAAGAGCCCAGCCTGGTCGAGCGCGTCTCCCTCACCCCCAAGGGGGTGGCCCTCGGCGCCGTCGACTTCCTCATCGGCGGCAACTCGCTGCTGGTGGGCGGCGATGACGGCTCGCTCAGTCAGTGGTTCCCGGTGCGCGACGAGAACAACCGCAGCCGCCTGCAGCGCATCCGCGGCTTCAGCGACGGCGGCGCGCCGGTGGTGCGCGTCGGCACCGAGCACCGCCGCAAGGGCTTCTTCAGCGCCGACGCCGACGGCCAGGTGGCCATCCACCACACCACCGCCGAGCGCACCCTGCTGAATCTGCCGGTGAGCGGCAGGCCGTTGCTGGCGCTGGCGGTCTCGCCGCGCGCCAAGGCCTTCCTCGCCGAGGATGTCGATGGGCGGATGCACTTCTGGGAGGTGCACAACGAGCACCCGGAGGTCTCCTGGTCCTCGCTCTGGGGCGAGGTGCACTACGAGGGCTACACCGACAAGGACTATATCTGGCAGTCTTCCTCGGCGAGCAACGACTTCGAGCCCAAGTTCAGCCTCATGCCGCTGGCCTTCGGCACCCTCAAGGCGGCCTTCTACGCCATGCTGGTGGCGGTGCCGCTGGCGATCCTCGGCGCCATCTTTACCGCCTACTTCATGGCCCCGCGGATGCGCCAGGTGGTCAAGCCCAGCATCGAGATCATGGAGGCCCTGCCCACCGTCATCCTCGGCTTTCTCGCCGGGCTGTGGCTGGCGCCGGTGGTGGAGAGCCACCTGCCGGGGATCTTCGCCCTGCTCATCTTCATGCCCTTCGGCATCCTGCTGTTCGCCTTTGCCTGGCGTTCGCTGCCGGAGTCCATCCGCCTCCTCGTCCCCGACGGCTGGGAGGCGGCGCTGCTGATCCCGGTGGTGCTCTTCTTCGGCTGGCTCAGCTTCGCCCTCTCGGCGCCGATGGAGCAGCTGTTCTTCGGCGGTGACATGCGCGCCTGGATGCAGGCTGAGCTGGGTATCGGCTTTGACCAGCGCAACTCCCTGGTGGTGGGTCTGGCGATGGGCTTCGCGGTGATCCCGACCATCTTCTCCATCACCGAGGACGCCATCTTCAGCGTGCCCAAGCACCTGAGCTACGGCTCGCTGGCCCTCGGCGCCACCCCCTGGCAGACGCTCACCCGGGTGGTGATCCTCACCGCCAGCCCCGGCATCTTCTCGGCGGTGATGATCGGCCTGGGGCGCGCG
>JBFFSW010000251.1:0-3160 GCA_041572195.1 Thiohalomonadaceae bacterium
CAGGCGGCGCGCGCGGCGCGGCCCGGTTCCTGCCGGGTGGTCTACCTCTCGCCCCAGGGGCGGGTGCTGGACCAGGCGGGGGTCGAGGCCCTGGCCGGTGGAGGCCTTGGCGAGCGTCTGATCCTGGTGGCCGGGCGCTACGAGGGGATCGACGAGCGGCTGATCGAGGCCGAGGTCGATGAGGAGTGGTCCATCGGTGACTACGTTCTCTCCGGCGGTGAGCTGCCGGCGATGGTGATGATCGACGCCGTCACCCGGCTCATCCCCGGGGCCCTGGGCCACGAACAGTCGGCGCAGCAGGACTCCTTCTCGGACGGCCTGCTCGACTGCCCGCACTATACCCGTCCCGAGGTGGACGAGCAGGGGCGGGCAGTGCCGGAGGTGCTGCTCTCCGGCGACCACCAGGCGATTGCCCGCTGGCGACTCAAGCAGTCGCTGGGCAGGACCTGGTTGAGGCGCCCCGAATTGCTGGAGCGCAGGCAGCTGAACGAGGAACAGCGAGAACTGTTGCAGGAATTTATCCTGGAGCATGAACAAAGCTGAAAGCTTTAGGTATAATGGGCGGAATTTGACCCCTTTGTTGGAGTACGACATGAGCAACATCATCAAGCAACTCGAAGCCGAACAGATGAAGGACAACGTGCCCTCCTTCGGCCCCGGCGACACCGTGGTGGTTCAGGTGAAGGTTAAGGAAGGCAACCGCGAGCGCCTGCAGGCCTTCGAGGGCGTGGTGATCGCCAAGCGTAACCGCGGTCTGAACTCCTCCTTCACCGTGCGCAAGATGTCCAGCGGTGAGGGCGTTGAGCGCGTCTTCCAGACCCACAGCCCGCTGGTCGCCGAGATCCAGGTCAAGCGCCGTGGTGATGTGCGTCGCGCCAAGCTCTACTACCTGCGTGAGCGCACCGGTAAGGCCGCGCGCATCAAGGAGAAGCTCTAAGCTTCCGCGGTCACTCGTGACTGTGCGTGACAGAAAAGGCGGGCGCCGTTTAGGCGTCCGCCTTTTCTTTTGTCTTCTCCTCGGCCTGATCGCGCCGACCTCATACGCCGCCAACGAGCTGGCCACGCTACGCGAGCTGGCAACCGCCGGGGCGCCGCAGCTGGCGTTGTTGCGTATCGACGAGCTTCAACCGCCACTTGGCGATGACCTACGCGGCTGGATCCGCTGGGAGCGGGCGCGCCTGGAGCTGCTGGCCGAGAACCGCCGCTGGCGCGCCCTGGTCGAACGCGCCGCGGCCCTGCCCGACTCCGCGCCGCGCGGTTTCTCCCGCTGGGTGGCGGCGCAGCGCGCCGATGCGTTGCTGGAGCTTGGCGAGGCGGCCGCGGCACGTGGCGTGCTGCGGGGTCTGCTCTGGTCGGGGGAGGGTGATGGCGAGGCCATCGCCCACTGGCGCCGCCAGCTGATCCGCGCCTACCTGCTGGAGGGGCGTGGTGACGATGCCTATACCGCCCTGCTGCGCTACAGCGCCGACTACGGCGAGGGGGATACGGGCGAGTCGCTGCTGCGCGCGCGGGTGCTGCTCTCGCAGGGGCGTCATCGCGAGGCCGAGGCGCGGCTTGAGGGGCTGGCGGCGGCGGCGGAGCGCGATGCGCTGCTACGCCTGGCCCAGTTGCGAGGCGGCACCCGAGGGCTCTACAAACCCATGCGCGCCGCCGCCGAGGGGCAACAGGAGAAGGCCGACGCGCGCCTCTACGGCCTGCTCTGGGCCTCCACCGCCGAGGCGGTCGCCGATGAGCCGGGGCTGCACATCATCGCCCTGGAGCGGCTCTTCTCCCGCCGTGCGGTGCTCAGCGGTCAGCGCGACTTGTTTGACATCGACGCCGATACCCTCTGGCGGGCCTATTTCGACTATGCCGAGCGCAGTGGCAACGCCCGTCAGCTGCTCATCGGCGACGATGTGGCCTGGTTCGCATTCGCCGCCGAGGAGCCACGCCTTTACCCCGTGCGCAACCACTCCATCCTCGCCCTGATGGCGGCGCGTGGTTCCACGCCCGAATCCCGCGGGCGCGCCCACGCCCTGCTGGCCGATGCGCTGCTGGGTCAGGAGGGCGGTGCCGAGTTGCTTCGCCATCTCTATCTCGGCTCGGAGCGATTCGGTGCGCCCGAGGGCCTGCCCGCGGTGATCCGCCAGGCCCTGGTGGAGTCGGTGATCGCCGAGGGGGACCTGGTGCTGGCGGCCAAACTGCTCAGCGGCCTGGAGCAGGCGCCGGAGACGGTGGACGCCTTCCTCTGGCAGCTGCGTCGGGCCAAGGTGTTCATCCTCGCCGGTGAACACACCCAGGCCGAGACGGTGTTGCGCGAGTTGATCGCCTCGCCCGCCCTGGCCGAGTCACGGCAGCGTGACCGCCTGGTACAGCTGCTCTTTGACCTACAGAGCGTGGAGCGCCACGAGCTGGCCTACTCACTGTTGCAGGCGCTGCTGACGCGTAGCGCCGATCCGCAGCTGCGTCGCGAGTTGCTCTTCTGGATGGCCGACTCGCGCAAGGCGCAGTCACGACCGCTGGAGGCGGCACGCCTCTACCTTGAGTCGGCCACTCTGCCGGGCAGCGGCGCCATGGACCCCTGGGCGCAGACCGCCCGCTATCAGGCGGCCCGCTCGCTGGCCGATGGCGGCCTGCGGGAGGATGCCGCCGGGCTCTATCGCATGTTGCTGAAGGCCACCGAGGACCCGGCCCGGCGCGCGGTGTTGCGTCGTGAGCTGGAGCAGCTGCAGCTGCGGGGCCGATGAACGCGGTCGTCTCCTCGCCCCTGCCCGGAGAGGTGAGACTGGGGGTTCGGCTGGATGACGAAGGCCGGGTGTGCGAGATCGATATCCTGCCCGCCTCGACGCCGCTTCGCTCCACGGCTGAGTTCCTGCATGACTTCTTCGATGGGCGTGAAACTACAATCCCACTGGCCCCCGTCGGCACTGCTTTCCAGCGGCGGGTGTGGTCGGCGTTGCGTGATATCCCCCGCGGAACGACGAAAACCTACGGCGAGCTGGCCGCCGAGTTGAACAGCTCGGCGCGCGCCGTGGCCGGGGCCTGTCGCGCCAACCCCATCCCCCTGCTCATCCCCTGCCACCGGGTGGTGGCCGCCGACGGTATCGGTGGCTACGGCGGCGAGACGGTGGGGGCCAATATCGAACTCAAGCGCTGGTTGCTGGAGCATGAGCGACAGGCC
>JBFFSW010000252.1:0-3157 GCA_041572195.1 Thiohalomonadaceae bacterium
CATCGGCCATACTTGGTCCATGGAAACGCACACGCTGTTCCTGCACCTGCTGCTGATCCTCATCTCCGCCCGCCTCTTCGGCGAGCTGCTGGCGCGGCTCGGTGCCCCCTCGGTGGTCGGCGAGCTGCTGGCGGGGGTGGTGATCG
The DNA here is from genome assembly GCA_041572195.1 of Thiohalomonadaceae bacterium. Taxonomy (GTDB): domain Bacteria; phylum Pseudomonadota; class Gammaproteobacteria; order Thiohalomonadales; family Thiohalomonadaceae; genus JBFFSW01. The sequence continues at coordinate 147 of JBFFSW010000252.1, forward strand.
GCCCCAGCCTCTTCGGCTGGGTGGAGGTAAACGAGGTGATCCGCCTGCTGGCGGAGTTCGGCGTCATCCTGCTGCTATTCGAGGTGGGGCTGGAGTCGGACAGCGCGCGGCTGATGCGCGCCGGGCGCAGCGCGGTGGTGGTGGCCGTGGCGGGCTTCATCCTCCCCTTCCTGCTCGGCTTCGCCCTCGCCTACTGGCTGTTCGGGCTGGAGGCGCTCACCTCGCTGTTCATCGGCGGCACCCTCACCGCCACCAGCATTGGCATCACCCTGCGGGTGCTCAACGACCTGCAACTGCACCACACCCACGAGGCGCAGGTGGTGCTGGGAGCGGCGGTGCTGGACGATGTCATGGGGGTACTGCTGCTGGCGCTGCTCTACGACTTCGCCCTCAACGACGGCGTCAGCCTGGGCAACGCCGCTCAGGTGGGGCTGTTCATCGCCCTGTTCTTCATCCTCGCGCCGATTATGGCCAAGCTGGCCTGCCGCCTGCTCTGCCATGTGGAGAACCACACCCTGGCGCCGGGGCTGATCCCCACCATGGTCTTCTCCATCGTTCTGCTGTTCGCCTGGCTGGCCCACGCCATCGGCGCCCCGGAGCTGCTCGGCGGCTTCGCCGCCGGGGTGGCCCGCTCAAGGCGGTTCTTACTCCCCTTCGGCCTGGCGATCCGCACCGACACCGCCTTCGCCATGCGCATCGAGAGTTCGATGAGGCCCATCATCCACCTCTTCACCCCGGTGTTCTTCGTCAGTGTCGGCCTGAGCCTGGAGTTGCGCGCCATCGACTGGGGCTCGGCACTGATCTGGGCCCTCTCCTTCGCCCTGCTGCTGGCGGCCATCGTCGGCAAGCTGATCGGGCCGCTGCTGCTGGGGCTGGAGTGGCGTCAGCAACTGATGATCGGCGTATCCATGGTGCCGCGCGGTGAGGTGGGGCTGATCTTCGCCGAGCTGGGGCGTATATCGGGGATTCTGCAGGGCGAACAACACGCGGCGTTGATCATCGTCATCGCCATCACCACCCTGATGGCGCCGTTCGCCATGAAGCGCTGTTATGAATCGCGCTCGTAGGTAATAAAGCTGCAGGCGTTGGCGTTCTTCTCATCCACCGGCTGCTCCTCGCGCCCAAGCTCATGCCAAGTAGTCATGTCGAACTCGGGGAACCAGGCGTCGCCCTCAAAGGCGCCGTGCACCTGGGTGATGTAGAGCCGGTCGGCGTGCGGCAGCATCTGCTCGTAGAAACTGGCGCCGCCGATGATCATCACCTCATCCACATCACCCGCGGCCGCCAGCGCCTCGTCGATGGAGTGCACCACCACCGCCCCCTCGGGGGCGTAGCCGCGGTCACGGGTGACAACGATGTTGGTGCGCTGCGGCAACGGCCGCCCACCGAAGGAGTCGAAGGTCTTGCGCCCCATGATGATGGGCTTGCCCAGGGTGTGACGCCGGAACCAGGCCATGTCGGCGGGCAGCTTCCAGGGCAGGCGGTTTTCGATGCCGATGACGCGGTCATCGGCCATGGCCCAGATCAGGGAGATAATCGGTCGCTTGTGGTTCATTCGTTCTCGCTTTCGCCGGCATGCTCCAGCACCAGGGTGACGCGGCGGTTACGGCCGCGCCCCTGCTCGTCGATATTCTCGGCCCTTGGCCGGGTGTCGGCGTAGCCGACGGCGCCCAGGCGCGCGGGGGCTATCCCCTCCTCGATGAGATAGCGCACCACGTAGGCGGCGCGCGCCGAGGAGAGTTCCCAGTTGGAGGGAAAGCGCTCGTTGGCGATGGGCACATCATCGGTGTGCCCCTCGACGGTGATGCGGTAGGACTCCTCACGCAGCAGGGCGACGATGGGCTCCAGCTGCTCGAAGGCAAACTCGCTGATGCGCGCCTCGCCGACGCTGAAGAGCAGCTTCTCGCTCAGCTGCACCTTCACGCTCTCGCCGTCGTGCTCGATCTCCACCCCCTCGGCCAGACCCATGGCGCGCATTCGATCGGCCAGGGCATCCATCGTCTTATCAATGGCGGGGACGATACTGGGCTTGGGTGCGGGCAGTTCGATAATGCTCTCGGCGCCGACCGCCTGGGCCAGACCGCCGGTGACCTGTTGCAGGCTCTCCTCACCGCGGTCGGCGTAGGCCAGCAGCATGACGAAGAGGGTGAGCATGAGGGTGATGACGTCCATATAGGTCATCACCCAGGCGTCCTGCTCCTCGCCACCTCCGCGCCCGCCGAGACGCTCGCTGAGGTCGCGGAAGGAGCGTCGCTGCTCGCGCTCGGTGCCGCGGGCATCGACGATCACCTCTTCCTCTTCGCCCGCGCGCTCCACCCTACTTCGCCTTGCTCTTCTTGCCGATGTCGTCGGCGGAAGCGGCCTTGGCGGCGTCGTGCAGCTCGTCCTCGTAGTGCACCAGGAAGGTCCGCAGGTATTCGCGGATGAAGGAGGGGCTGCGGCCGCGTGACATCTGGATCACCCCCTCCATGATCATGCTCATGAACATCACCCGGTGCTCGGTGCGGCGTTCGAACTTGATGGCGATGGGCTTGAAGATGAGGTTGGCGATGGCCACCCCGTAGAGGGTGGTGATGAGGGCGATGCCCATGTTGACGCCGATGCGCTCAACGTCGTTGCCCTCCATGCCGTGGAGCATGTTGATCAGGCCGATGAGGGTGCCGAGCATGCCGAAGGCGGGGGCGTAGGCGGCCATGCTGCGGTAGATCTGCGCCTCGGCCGCCTCGCGCGCCTTGAGCCGGGCGATGCGCCACTCCAGCAGTTCGGCGATCTCCTCCTCCGGCGTGTTGTCGATGAGCATCTGCACGCCGGTGCGCAGGAAGGGGTTACGCACCTGCTCCATCTCGTTTTCGATACTCCCCAGCTCACCACGGAACCAGAGCTTGGCCACCTTCACCAGCTCCTTCTGGTCCTCCTGCTCGTAGAGTTTTTCATTGCGCAGGATGATGAGGAAGACCTTGAACACCCGCAGCACCTCGCCCAGCGGGTAGGAGAGCAGGGTGGCGGCCAGG